>CAZNVX010000464.1:0-2644 GCA_964576225.1 uncultured Christensenellaceae bacterium | reverse complement strand
GGCGAACATCGACAAGCTCAACAACACCATCATCATCGCGCAAAGATGCCTGGATGCCGATAAGCCGGACATGAAGTATGTGCCTGCGGGAGCGCGCAGCATCACGATGCAGTTCCTTGTTTACTCCATCGCTGTGGCGCTGTTCGCTATACTTGTCGGCGGCTGGATTATCGCGAGTGAATTCCAGATGGGTACCATCCGTTTGCTGATGATTCGCCCCAAGACGCGCATGAAGATATTGATGTCCAAATTCCTGGCGGCGCTGCTGCTTTGTTTGGCACTGTACGTGGCGGGCGTCATATTCAACATCATCCTCAACGGCATTTGCTTTGGCTTTGCGGATTATGGCTTCCCCAACTTCACGGTGGCGGGCGAGGTCGGTTTCTTTGCCTACTATATACCCAAGTTCTTAGCGTGCATTGTGTCTATCGTATTCGCCTACTGCGTGGCCTTTATGCTCTCGGTGCTGGTCAAGAACATTGCGGTGGCCATCGCGGTGCCCATCGTGTGCTTTGTGGGCTGCGTGGTGGCGATGAACGTGCTTGCCTACAGGATGATGGATTGGATCGCGTACACCCCGATACCCTATGTGCAGATATCTGATTTCTTCAGACCGATGACGAATTATATACAATCACCGGTGCAGAGCATGATGCAAAACGGCGTGCCGATCAGCCTGGCATATGGTATAATCATGCTGCTGGTGCTGGCCGCCGTCTGCGTGGCCGTGTCGATGCTGGTGTTTAAGAAAAAGGATATCACGCACTAGAGAGGAAAACGGGATGGATGACAATCTGAACAATGACTTTTTAAGCGGTTACAATAAAAGAGACGATAAAGCAAACCCTCCCGGGCAGGAAGCGCCCCGGGAGGGTTCCGCAAAAAAGCCGCCTGCAGACGGCTACAAGTATGAGCAGAAAAGCGCTTTCAAGCCGCCGCCGAAGAAGGACGGCCCTGCGCCGCCCACAGACAGACGTAAGACCAAACTGATACTGGCCATCGTGATCGGCGGTGTGGTTTTGCTGGGCATCGCGCTCACGCTGGTGCTGCTGCTCGGCCGGGGCATTGAGGTGATCGACCTGGTGGGTCGTCCGCAAACAGAGGCGCAGCTTTGGGCCAACGACAACGGCCTTCGTCTGCAGTCGGAGGAGGCCTACAGCGACGAGGTGGCTGCCGGGAGCATCATATCGCAGCAAACGCCGCCGGGCACACGCGTGAACAAGGGCGATTTTGTGCGGGTGACGGTATCGCTGGGGCATGACCTGTCCGTCACGCTGCAACTGCCCGACCTGCTGGACATGACCAAGGACGAGGTGGACACGTGGGCGGCGGCGAACTTTATGACCAAGGTGCGCGTGACCACGGAGTTTAACAGCACCGTGCCGGCCGGGCGCGTGATTCGCTACGAGATCAATGACGATACAGTGGTGGGCAACGAGGTGCGCCGCGACACGCCGATCTATGTGATCGTGTCCCGGGGCATCGACGAGTCGGTGGAGCAGATCAAGATACCCGATTTTAAAGCGATGACTCTGTCGGAATGCTACGTGTTCGCCAGCGAGAATGGCTTAAACCTGATTGTCGAAGAACGGTATGACGATTATATTCCCGCGGGCTCCATCATTTCTCAGAGCGTGAAGGCGGATGAGAAGCTGCCCAGAGGCAGCGAAATAAAGCTGGTGGCTTCCAAGGGCAAAAAGATCATCATTCCCGATTTTTCGGACTACACCAAGGATGTGGCGACGTCGGTCGCGTCGGAGCTCGGCATCCCCGTGACGATTATCGAGAAGTATTCGGGCTCGTCAGCCGGCCGCTTTATCTCGCAGAGCATTCCGGCGGGTACCGTTTTCGAAAAGGGCGGGTTCTTGGAGCTGTGTTACTCGCTGGGCAACAAGATCGTGGTGCCGTCGTTTGTGGGGCAGACGCGGGACGCCATTGAGGCCTGGGCGCTCGGGCTTAACGAGCAGGGCGCGCGCATCACCATTTCGGCCTCTGAGACCAACAGCAATTCACCCGCCGGCACCATCGTTTTGCAAAACCCGGCCAACACATCGGTGGGCGTCAAAAAGACGATCAGCATCACGGTCTCCAAGGGCAAGGTGGTATACGTGCCGGATTTCACATTCGGATCAGTCACGGATTACAGCGTCGCCATCACGCGGGAGCAGGCCATTGCGATGTGCGAGGCGCTCAATCTTGTGCCGGTGTTTAAGGAAGAAAGCAAGTCGGGTGTGCTGCCGGGCGCCATATGGAAGCAAAGCGAGTCGGCTGGCAAAGAAATGATGGAGGGGACAAAGATCACGCTGACGTATGCTCCGAGCAAGTCAAAAACCATGAATAATTTTTATGGTTTGAGTCAGGCGGATGCCATGGCGCAGGGAAAGGCATTTTTCAGGATTGTTTTTGCTATGGCAGAAAGCTATGTGGATACTGAAGCACCAGGGAATGTTGTGGGGCAGTCCATCATAGAGAATACAATGACTCCCTACGGCACCACCATCACGCTGTACACCAATCCGCCCGCTCCGTAAGCGTCATGGATACATAGTCTTTGTGCAAGGAAGGCCGACCGAAAGGAACGCCTTCCTTTTTGTATTCGCGCGGCCTTGCAGCCCTGATGCCTTGCCCGCAGGCAAAACCGCGT
>CAZNVX010000463.1:0-2646 GCA_964576225.1 uncultured Christensenellaceae bacterium | reverse complement strand
CAGCGCATGTACAATTGTATCCATGACACTGGCATCAGAAAGAATCTCAGCAATTGCTTTTGCGATACCAATCATAAATGCAGTCGCCAATAATTTTTTACAACCTTCAGTAAAATAAATAGCAATTTCAGATGGAGTATAGCCTGCAAAAGCTCCAACTAAGATGGCCATGCAAACAAACATTGTTGAAATATTGTCTGTACTCCATCCCCTGGATATGCAGCCATAAACCAATACGGATAGGCAACCTACCAATATCAACAAGCACAAAAGCTTGCGAGTATCCATCTCTGTCGTTTCGAGAATGGATGTGTCTGCATTGATGTTTTCTTGTTGATCCAGATCATACATTGGGCTCGATGTCGGATCGGCCTTCACCTTTTTCGCATAACGGACAACCAAAATGCTGGTCAAGACCCAAAAGCAGAAGAAGCTAAAGAACCGATAGCCGATACCTGAATAGGGGGGCAATTCAGCAATGGTTTGAGCAACCAGCGTAGATGATGCATTGAGAGTGCCGGTAAAAAATCCTATTGCACCGCCTAAAATGGTGATGGAAGCACCAGTCAAAGAGTCAAACCCCATGGCTTTAGCCATCATAACCAGAATCGGAGTGAAAGCAATAAAAATTGTAACGGACTGAGTTGTTGCAATTAAGCCACAAATCAGCATAAGTAGTGGAATGAAGTAGGCTTCTTTATTTCCAAACTTTTTGATGACAAGGCTAATCAAAGCATGCAGAGCACCCGTCTTGAGCAATACATAAAACGCACCGCCAGCAAACATACACATGAAGATCAATGATTTCTGGATACTGAAACCTCTTACTAAATAGGTCGGAATTTCCCAAAAATGGACAGGAGTCTTTGCAATGTGGCTGAATTGATCGGCTATAACAACCTTGATTCCGGCATTATTGGTCGTTCTGGCGTATTCACCTGCAGGGATTATATATGTCAGCAGCGATGCGATGAAGATAACTGAAAGCAACATAACAAACATATGCGGCATTTTAAACTCTTTTTTCTTAATAAGGTTTTTTGCTTGCATGATTCACTTCTCCCTTCAGTTTATTAAGTTTTTGAATTGACAATCTTTTACCTGGGTTTCGTGCGATTAATATCGCAGACTATGGGGGATATTGCCTTGACAAGAGAGTTATAAAATACAAGGCAGTGCCACGACATTAGAAATCAATAGTAAAAATTGCGCTATCAAGATATATTAATGGCCTGTAGACATAACAAAAGTATTAAATAATAGTTTTGAACATAGAATTGACTCAGCCTGGCGCCTGTATTACGGACTAGGCTTGGCTTAATATGAAAAAGTTAAGTGCTGTGTTTAACGAGAATGACTCGCCGTAACTGCTTCCGGAATCATTGTCTTAAATATACTAAAAATATGAAATAGGAATTAAGACCTGAGGAGTTGACGCCGACTTACTGAGGTATTATCACTTCCCCGACCGAGTATAGATTGATGCCTTGCTCAACTTCGTCAATTGCACTAAAAGAAAAATTTTTTCTATGCGGAATCTAGCCTTATAGTTAAAACATTAACAATTTATTAAATATTGCAGTATGCCGGGGAAATAAATTTGGTTATTAATATTTTCAATATCAATGGTCTTATGGGTAGAACCAAAGAAATTATTCGACTAATATCCCTACCCTTTGATTAGCCAACCCAATTGCTGAAAATACCGTTATATTCAAGTTGTATTTAACTGAGCTTCCTAGAATACACAACTAATACTGCCTTATTTGTGTGACACTGAGCATATGGAAATGATAGCACAGCTTGTTCTGTGTGAAAAATATATATATTTTATTATTTATAGGCGATATAAGTTATTATAATGCCCCTATATATAAGGTCTCTCTGAAAAAGGCTCCAGTAAAGAGGCTTTCGAATCCGAGGCAAAGAGGTAGATGCTGTGGACGATGTGACATTTTTGTATATGAAATATCACTTTGCTACTTACGAGCGCGATATTGGGCATTTCGGGTCGTATAGTCTGTATATACAGAAAAAAACTACGAATATCGGCTCTTTTTATACATACACACAACCACCAGAAGAGAACGAGCCGCCTGGATTTAGGACAGTTAAAAAATCCATATTGCTTTCGTCATGGAGATTTGATAGAAACGCGACATGTAAAAGGCCGCTTTTTATTTGCGAGCCAAGTAGCCCTGAGGTCGCTATATTTGGACGGTTCCCCAACGAGCGATTTTTTAATGATTTGATCACAGGGGGATATTATTATTTATTGCATAATAGAAACGGCAGAAGGGTGATGCGGATGTTTTTTGGGACTACTATGCGGCCAAGTCCAAGTCCCTCCTGTACTCCAACGGACTCTTCGCACCCAAAGATATCTTTATTCTCTTTTTATTGTACCAGTATAGATAATTGTCTAATATATCCATAAACTCATCAATGCCTACTCCTTGCCACTTCCTGTTGTAAAACATCTCGTTCTTCAGCCGTCCGAAAAATCCTTCGCAGGCGGCGTTATCGGGAGAACAGCCTTTTTTGGACATCGAACGCGTCAGGCCTGCTCTTTCCATTCGCTCTATCCAGCTCGGCCAACGGTAATGAGCTCCTCTGTCGGAATGAACTACCGGTCGTTCTCTTTCT
>CAZNVX010000462.1:0-2655 GCA_964576225.1 uncultured Christensenellaceae bacterium | reverse complement strand
CCGCGCGAGCGCCTGCCCGAGGCCCTGCGCCGCGCCCGTGATGACCGCTCTTTTGGCTCTTAATCTCTGCATGTCATTGCCCCTTGTATATGCTCTTGATTCTCTTATACCGTTCAAACTGCTCCGCCCACGCGTCCGCATCATGGGGTCCATATGACTCCACATCAAATGAATCGCGAATCACCTGCCGCATGTCGTCAAGACTATTCACTTCACCCGCCGCCTTGACCTGCACCATCAGGTTGCCGATCGCGGTCGCCTCAGCCGGCCCGGCAATCACCGGACGGTTGAGCGCATTTGCTGCCATCTGGTTGAGCATTTTGTTGTTCACCCCTCCGCCCACGATGTGCAATACATCAATACGCCCGCCTTTCAACTGCTCGAGCCCGGCAAACGCTTCCTTATACCCCATCGCAAGGCTTTCGTATACCGTGCGGGCAACCTCGCCCGGCGTCTGCGGAACCGGCTGACCGGTATCCGCGCAGTACTGCTGGATTCTCTGCACCATGCCCCCGCCGTAGAAAAACACATGCGCATTCACATCGATCAGCGATGCGAACGCGGGCGCAGCTTTGGCCATACCGACGATTTCGTCCCAGCTGACTTTGCGTGCTTCGTCCCATTCCCGTTTGCAGTTCTGTATGATCCACAAACCCATGATATTGCGCAGCAGTCGAACGCCGCCTGTGATCGTTCCCTCATTGGAGAATTTGTTATAATATACCGTATCGTTAATGAGGGCTGTGTCACGCTCAATACCGATCAGCGACCATGTGCCCGACGACAGAAAAGCGTAGCTGTCCGAGGAGACCGGCACAGACGCAACGGCCGACGCGGTATCGTGAGACCCGACGCAAAACACCGGCACACCGCCAGGCAGCCCGGTCTCCTGCACAATATGCTCAAGCAAGTCCGCTTTCTTTTCGCCGCTCATCTGTATCTGCGGCAGCAGCACCGGATCGATACCGATCATATCTGCGATTTCTCTGCTCCAGTTCCCGTTCTGCAGCATCTGCGTGGTCGTCGCGTGCGTGTATTCGCACGCAGCCCGCCCGCACAGCATGTATGCGAGAAGGTCGGGCATGAGCAGCAGCTTATCCGCTGTTATCAGCTGCGGGTCTTTGCTCCGCACCATGTCGCAGAGCTGGTACGCAGTGTTATACTCCAGATTGGCAATACCGGTCAGCTCAAACAGCGTTCTCTCTCCGAACTCTCTGTGAAGAGCGCGCATGCCCTCAAGGCCCCGCGGGTCGCGGTATGCGCGCGGATTGCCGACCAGCCGGCCTTGTTTGTCTATCAGTCCGAAATCCACGCCCCACGTATCAATGCCGATACCGCACAAGGGGGTCTTCTCCGTCCTTGCGTATTGCTTCAGCCCGCCGAGGATACTCGAATACAGGTGCAATACGTCCCAGTAATAAGCGTTGCCCACGCGCACGTAGTTGTTCTCAAATCGGCTAAGCTCACTCAACGTCAGCTTCGCCCCATCAAACCGCCCGAGAATGGTGCGCCCGTTGCTCGCCCCAAGGTCGGCTGCAATGTAGGATTTCTGTTTCATAACAACTCCTCACCAAAACAGGCCGCGAAAGATATTTCATGCACCCCCTCGCCGCCTTTGCCCTATTTCCCATACACCGGACGGGCTGCTCTTCGCTGATCATTGTATCATAATGATCCGGACTTGGAAACTGTTAGGCTCCCATCTCCCAACCGAGACAGTCCATCGTTCCCTGCCGTACTGCCTGCTGCGCATCTTAGGCTGACCCGGCCCGGCCAGATCTGTTCATACACAAAAAAAGGCACAGGCTTTGCACCCCCATGCCTTTCGCGGTTATGTTGTGGCATTTGGATTTTGCCGTCTGCTTACCCGTAGATTGTCACGAATTTGATCGAGTACAGGTCGCACATCAACAGGTCATCCGTCATGTATGGCCGCAGCACAATGTAGCTGGCGCCCACCTCCACAAGCACGCCCACACGGTCGACAAGCGCGCCCGACGTGCCGATCAGGAATTCGACGCGCATGTTCTGTCCGATGAAATTTCTCAGGAATCCGGCTGTAAAATACGGGCTTTCCACCGTTGTCGGCGTCTCGTTGACCAACGACGGGTGCACGGCCGGCATCCCGGGCAGCATTGTTCCCTGCACACCCTTGCCTGTTGTCTCAGGCATGTGCATGCTGTGTTTTGACATCGGCGCCATGGTTGCCGGCGATACGTTGGACATCGGTGCCATGGTTGCCGGCGATACGTTGGACATTGGCGGCACATTTGGCATCGGCGCTGTTGTCATGTTCGGCATTGCCGACATGTTGGGTACGGACGACACATTGGGCATTGACCGCGAATACGGCATCACGCTTTCGCCCGTCATCTTCATTTCCCCCTCCTTGGCGATGCCGGCTTTCTGTGCGCCGGCAGTCTGCATTCGTGTGGTCTGACCGGCTTTGCCGCTGTACGGCTGATTGACTAGCATATAATATCCCCCTTTCTCAAGAAAATTTATGTCAATGCATACAGGGACGTGGGCTGAAAGAAGCAGTGCTGAGCCACTCTGTTAAACTGCACGCCCGTCCTGTTGTATGGAAAATATGGTGGGCAGGTTGCCACGAACGGGTTCATATACCAAAGCGTATCCACAACGCCGGGATGAATA
>CAZNVX010000461.1:0-2656 GCA_964576225.1 uncultured Christensenellaceae bacterium | reverse complement strand
CAGCAGTTTGCCAGAGAACTCATGAACGACGCGCAATGGGAAAGCTTCATGAGCCATGGTGAGTTTGATTTTTCCTTATCCATACCCGGCAAATACCGATACCGCATCAACGCTTTCAGACAGCGGCAGAGCGTTGCGATTGCCATGCGCCTGATCAAGTTCAACCCGCCGGATATCAATTCGCTTGGCCTGCCGCCTGTGGTGTCCAGTCTTTGCGGCCTCAGCCGTGGGCTGATACTGGTGACCGGGCCCACCGGCAGCGGCAAATCCACCACGCTCGCGGCCATGATCGATCTGATCAACAACACGCGCAGCCGGCATATTCTGACGCTGGAGGATCCTATCGAGTATTTGCACAGGCACAAAAAATGCATCGTCAACCAGCGCGAGATCGGCGTTGATTCGAACGATTACGCCCGGGCGCTGCGCGCTGCGCTCCGGCAGGATCCGGATATCATACTCATTGGCGAAATGCGCGATCTGGAGACGAT
This sequence comes from uncultured Christensenellaceae bacterium, assembly GCA_964576225.1. Lineage (GTDB taxonomy): Bacteria > Bacillota > Clostridia > Christensenellales > SZUA-584 > SZUA-584. The sequence goes on along the minus strand of CAZNVX010000461.1, from coordinate 2,165 downwards.
CAGCATTGCGCTGACAGCGGCTGAAACAGGGCATCTGGTGCTGTCAACACTCCATACCACAGGCGCGGCACAGACGATTGACCGTATTATTGACGTGTTTCCCCCGCATCAGCAGCAGCAGATACGCATGCAGGTATCAATGGCGCTGATGGCCGTGGTATCGCAGCAGTTGATCGTGTGTACGGATGAGAAGACCCGCGTGGCCGCGGTGGAAACAATGGTGGCCACGCCCGCAATCAGGAATTTGATTCGCGAAAGCAAGGTGCATCAGATTGCAGCGGCCATGCAGGCATCCACGGCATCGGGCAACCAGCTGATGGACAACGCTCTGGCCGAGCTGCACAAGGCGGGACGAATCTCGCGCGATTCTGCGCTGACAAGCTGTATCGACAGAAATTACATATCCACAATGCTGTAACAAACGGGGTGAGTGTCATTAAGTATTTATACAAAGCGGCCAACAAGGCCGGACAAACAGTGGAAGGCGTAATCGAGGCGGCTGATAAAAAAGCGGTGCTGTTTGCGCTGCGGGCAAAATCGCTGTACCTTTTGAGCCTGTCGGAGGTTAATCCCAAAAGCTCGCTGGAAATTGCGTTTGGCTCGGCCATGCTGCCCAAAAGGACGCTGGCGGTTTTCTGTACGCAGTTCGCCAGCATTTTAAAAGCGGGCGTGCCTTTGATTCAGGCGCTGACAATACTGGAGGAGCAAACGGATAACGCAAAGCTCAAAAAGATATTGCAGACAGTTAACGACGACCTTCAGCGCGGCAAAGGTCTGTCGGAAGCCTTTGCCTTGCATGAGCATGCGCTGCCGACCATCATGATAAAAATGATTGAGGCCGGCGAGCTCAGCGGTACGCTGGACTTATCCTTGGAGCGTTTGGCGGTGCATTTTGACAAAGAGCACCGTATCGTCAAGAAGATACGCGGCGCCATGATGTATCCCATCATCGTCACGATTGTGGCGCTGCTGGTGGTGGTGTTTATGCTGTTGTTTATCATCCCCCGCTTTATGGTCTTCTTCGAATCCAGCGGCGCCGAGCTGCCCGGCATCACCAAATTCATGCTGGGGCTGAGCGATTTTATCACAAACAACTGGATGTATATCATCGGTTTTATGCTGATGATCTATGTGGTGTTCAAGCTGTACAAATCATCGAAAAGCGGCCGCCTGACGCTGGATACGTTCAAGCTAAAAGCCCCGCTGATCAGCAAATCGGTGACGCGCATATTGGCTGCCCGGTTCAGCCGCACACTGGCCACGCTGACCAGCACGGGCATATCGCTGACGCAGTCTTTGCGCATTGCGTCAAAAGTGGTGGGCAACCGGCTGGCGGAAAACAGGCTGCTCGATATCGAGGAATCCATCAAGCAGGGCAAGGCGCTCAACGTGGCTGTCGGCGCGGCGCTGATATTCCCCAATATGCTGATCCACATGACCAAGATCGGAGAAGAATCGGGCACGCTCGACCTGATGCTGAGCAAGGCGGCGGAATACTTCGAGGAAGAAGCGGACGCGGCCATCACCCGGCTGACAACGATACTGCAGCCCATACTGCTGGTGATCGTGGCGGTGATCATACTGTTTGTGATGCTGTCGGTGCTGATGCCCATGCTGACGATGTATTCAAGCGTTTGAAGTTAATAATTCCCATAATAAAATGTGTTTCAAAGCCACTCGTTATGTTTATATATGACCGAGCGCTTTGCAAAACGCACACATTAATTTTATGGAAGGAGAATTCAAACCATGTTCAAACTCATGCGCAGGAACAAAAAGGGCTTTACGCTCATAGAGCTCATTGTCGTTATCGCCATTCTCGCTATTTTGGCCGCTATTGCGATACCGACATTCACCGGCTTTACCAATGAAGCCAATGCCAAAGTCAATCTGGCCAATGCAAGAAGTATCGCCACAGCAATTAATGCTTATAACTCAATGGAAACCGTAGAAGCGAACAAGCTGGGCAGTTCGACCACTATGTCAAGTGCCAAATCCGCAGTTGGGTCTCTCTGGCCGACAGGAATTGCTGATGAGGGCGCAGCTTGGGCAATGATCAGTTTTACAAACGGTGTAGCCCTGGTTTCTGAGTAATCTGAGAAGAAAATAAAAACAAATGTTTATAATTTTATAGGAACTCAATGGCGAACGGTGAAGAACCCTCG
>CAZNVX010000460.1:0-2661 GCA_964576225.1 uncultured Christensenellaceae bacterium | reverse complement strand
CACACGCAGCTGCTGGAAAGAGGCGGTGTGTATGCGTCGCTTTACCGCAGCCAGTTCCATGAATAATACGATATCGGCTTACAGCATATAATTGAGCGACCAGACGACGCTGTGCCTGTCTTCCACCACGGCGTGCAGCGCGCCCCAGTCCGTTTTCTGCAGGTCGTACCTCACGCCGCCGCCCTCTCTGAGCACGTCATACATCCGGCCCAGCTCCTCTTCCGATTCCATGTCGAGCACCAGCACAACGCTGCCGTAGACCATATCATGGGCATACAGGAACTTGTCATGGAAATACAGCGCGCAGTCCGGTTTGATATGCAGCTCGGCGTGCATGATCTTGTCGTCGGGCGTTTTGCGGACGTTGGTGATTTCTCCGCCGAATACATCCTTGTAAAACGCCAGCTTCTCTCCGCAGTCCTCCAGCACTATATCGGGCGTGATCTTCTTCATAAGCGGCTCCTTTCATGGGTCACATTCAGGAGCATAGTATGCGCCGAAGACGAAGGAAATATGCAATTCGCCCATTAGCCTTTTTTTGTCCTGACCGATGCATTATTGCGCCGCTCCCGCGTGCACAGCCTGTCCCCGCGCGCGCCGCTCCGAAGCCGGATAATTTATTTCGGTTCCATGAGCGGATAGTCCTATTACGGTTTTTAACCGGGGCTGTATAATGACACTCAAGACGGCTGCGCTGCCATGATCTGATATTAAGGGAGAGTCTGAATATGGAGGCCACAAAGAAACTGCCGTACATCGACAACCTGCGCCTGTTCGTCATCATGCTGGTCGTCGTCATGCATCTGTCGCTCACCTACGGCGGAACGGGCGGCTGGTACTACACCGAAAGCCGTCTGTTAAGCGGCGGTGAAGCCACGTTCTTCAGCTTTTTTCAGGCGTTCATGCAGGCATTCATGATGGGGCTGCTGTTTCTGATTTCAGGGTATTGGGCACCGGGCGCTTACGATACGCAGGGCTTTGGCCGGTTTCTCAAGGACAGCGCCGTCCGTCTGGGCCTCCCCGTTCTGCTCTACATGCTCGTGATTGGCCCGTTTACCGAATATATGCCGGGCAGCCACAGACCCGAGCAAGGCTTCATCTCCTTCTGGGCCGAAAACATCACCAGCCTGCGTGTGCTGAGCGGCACGGGGCCTCTCTGGTTTGCGCTGGCGCTGCTGCTGCTGACCGTCATCTACGCCTTGATACGGCGGATATCGGGCAAAGCCCGGAGCTCTGCCAAAAAGCCCCTCAACGCAGCGGCGCTGGTGATGCTGGTGCCGGCCATCGCGCTGCTGACGTTTTTTGCCCGTATTTCCTTCCCCATCAACGCAGCAGCCGGTATACCACTGGGCCATGCCACGCAGTACATCGTGCTGTTCGTCGCGGGCATATTTGCCTATCGGTACAACATTTTCTCCAGGCTGAACCGGAGTCATATCGGGCTGCTTTACACGGCGCCTCTTTGGGGTTTTGGCGTGTGGGTCGCGCTGATGATGGCCTGCCAGGCGTTCTGGAGCGGCGACTATTCGCTGTTCAGCGGCGGGCTGACTTGTCCAAGCGCGCTGTACGCTTTCTGGGAATCGTTCACGGCCGCCGCGATGTGCGTCAGCCTGCTGGCGCTGTTTAAACACTGGTTCAACCACCAGGGCAGGCTGACCCAAAAACTCTCCGCCAGCGCGTTCGCCGTCTACGTGTTTCACGCACCCGTCATTGTCGCCATCACGCTGCTGTTTCGCCCCGTGGACTGGGCGCCGTTTCTCAAGTTTATCGTCATGACCGCCGTCTGCCTCCCCGTTTGCCTGGCCATATCGTATGTTTTGACAAGAATACCGCTGCTGAACAAAATACTATAAGCCCCCGTGTCTCGTTCATAGCGCACGGCGACAGCGTTATCCCCTCTGTGCCTGTTACGCCCTGTCCTTCTCCTTGGCACCCTTGGGGCCTGCAAACAGACTCTTTCGGTTCAGGTCCAGCTTAGAGCACGTCAACAGAATCAGCATTTCCTCCAGCGCTGCAAGCCCTGCCACCGCAATCACAGGGATCAGCGCCGCCAGGCTGTCTGTCAGTGTATATGCGCCGAACGAAACGAATATCATCACGCCGGCCAGCTTGTTGCCCCATGTGTGGATAACGGCAAACGCGCGAAACCTGCGCGCCGCAATGCCGAGGTTGACGATGCGCACTGCAGCGACTGCAAGGACATATGGCGCCAGCGCCCACAGGGCACTGCCGCCCCAGACGAAGACGCAAGCCATCATAATGCCGAACAACAGCAGATCGGCCAATGAATCCAGCTTTGCGCCCAGCCTGCTCGCCGTACCCGTCCGCCGCGCAACGATGCCGTCCAGCAGATCGGTGAGCCCCGCGGCTGCGAAGATGATAAAAAACACCGTCCGGTCGTCAATAAACGCCGGTAAACACAGCGCCATCACAATCCGCAACCCTGTAAGCATATTGGCCGCGTGCTTCATGCCCGTCTCCTTCCGGTGCGGCACTGCCGCCTGATACCATTATATCATTTTGCTGTGTGCGCAGCGACAAACACCGTGCCAATCGCTTTCTGGATGGCACCAAAAAAGCCGCGCACAGGCGGCTTTGCTTGGGAGACTGCTTTAGCGGACGAAAATGGCCAGCGCCAAACCCGCCACCGCGAGTATGATG
>CAZNVX010000459.1:0-2663 GCA_964576225.1 uncultured Christensenellaceae bacterium | reverse complement strand
GACAAGACGCTTGACGTCCACGCCCGAATGATATTCGAAACGCACATCTTCAATGGCGATAACCGCTTGCTGGAGCTGCTCCGGTATTTCGTCGATAGTGGCCCAGTCACGGTTTTCCACACCGGTATAGGCGGTGATCAGCTTGCCGTTGGCGTCATAGATATATGATGTTTGGGATTGATCTTCGATCTTGCCGGTATCCAGTGTGGGCGTGGTTTCCATATACGCTTTGGCAACCCCCACCAGCAAACCCGTTCCGGCAGCGCCTAACATCAGCAGCGCGATCAGCATAAGACGAAACGAAGTAAGAACCACACCAATAATGACGCCGGGTTCATGCCGTCGCATACGGAACATGTTGATGTGTTCTTTGCCTTCACCTGAAAGATGCTCCTTTGAAATATGCGGAACGGCACGATACTTGTCCTTGGCGGGTTTGATCTTCTGATGGGATTTTCGAGTCGGCACGACATCTGTTACGGTGTCAAATACCTGTGTTTCCTGAACGTCAGCTTGATGAACAGGCGTGATGGGCGGCTTGCGGCCAAACAGCGTCATAAAAGCCGTCTTTGCTTTTACAAAACTTGTTTTTATTAACAGCCGCAATCTATTAACAAATATTAACAAACCCTTGAGAGCTCTCTTCAACGGGTTGGTTTTTATCATCCTGGTTTCGTTCAAATCATTATCCGGTCGTTCGTTCAGCATTCATTAGCCCTTAAAATTTTTTATTATTATATCATGTTTTTTAATCCATGGCAGTATTGTCGTGATTATTTTACATTTATCGCACCTGGTCTTATCAATGCGGCGAAACGCATAGCTTAAATAAGAGGGTGATGGTATGCGGCGTCGGGTGAGGTTATCATGGAAATTGCTTGCTGTTTTTCTGGTTGTTCTGACTATTGTCGGATATTATTTAATTGACAGCGCCATCCAGCCAACAATACTGAGTATTTCGGAAGCGCGACTGCGGGCTATTGCCGTACAGGCCATGAACGACGCCGTCAGAGAAACGGTGGGCAATGATATAAGCTATTCGGATCTTATAAAGATTGAGAAAGACGATTCGGGAAACATTGTGCTGGTATCGGCAAATGCGGTGGTGATGAACAATCTTGCCGCCAATACAGCCATCGCCGCTCAGGATAAAATACTCAATGTGGGTGAACAGGGAATCGGAATCCCGATAGGAACAATTCTTGGCGGGCAGCTGCTGACTGGCCGCGGTCCGTCCATCTGGGTTAAGTTTGAGCCGGTTGGTGCTGTGACAACGGACTTTATGACCGAGTTTGAGGATGCGGGTATCAACCAGACGCGACATAAGGTCTACCTTGTGTTCAACGCCATTGTCAGGATATTGATCGGCAATGCGACACAAACGGTGGAAATATCGACTCACGTGCTCATTTCTGATACCATCATTATCGGAGAGGTGCCAAAAAGCTATTTCCAGGGCATGCAGGGGCCGCTGCTCAACCTTCTGCCGTCCGATGCGCAGTGGGACAGCGATTGAACAGGCTCGCATTCTATGTTATGATATGCATCGAACAAAACCAATGAGGTGAGATATGTCCGGACATTCAAAATGGTCAACCATTAAGCGAAAAAAAGAGAAAACAGACGCCCGGCGCGGAAAGGTGTTTACCAAAATTGGCAGAGAGCTGGCGGTGGCTGTGAAGGAGGGAGGGGCCGATCCCGAGATAAATTCCCGTCTCAAAGACGTCATTGCCAAGGCCAAAGCCAACAATATGCCCCAAGATACCATCAACCGGTCTATTAAAAAAGCAGCCGGTGAAGTCGGCAGCATCAACTATGAATCCGTGATTTATGAAGGGTACGGACCGGGTGGTGTGGCTGTTATCGTTGAAGCGTTAACGGATAATCGCAATCGGACCGCGGGTGAAGTGCGCCATGGTTTTGATAAAAACGGGGGTTCGCTGGGCGCTACAGGTTGTGTGTCCTGGATGTTTGAGCGAAAAGGCATGATAATCATTGAAAACGCCGGTGATCTTGACGGGGATGCGGTGATGATGGCGGCGCTTGAAGCGGGCGCCGATGACGTGACAGAAGAAGAGGAAGCCCTTCAGATCACCACGGACGCTGCGTCGTTCTCAGCCGTTTTTGAATCGCTTGAGAAGAGCGGATACCAATTTGCCGTTGCCGAAGTACAGCTGGTGCCGTCTAACACCGTTGAAATTACCGCTGAGCTTGAAGAGAGCATACAGAAGCTTCTCGACATGCTGGAAGACAGCGACGATGTTCAGAACGTATATCATAACGCTGTGATGTCCGAATAACTGTCGTTCGATTGCAGAAAATACCCTTATCAATAGAGGAGGGTATTTTTTATTGCGTCGTTCATATAAAAGGCTGCTGACATTATTTATTGTGATGGTTATTATTGGGATGGCCGGTGCGGCCGGCCATATGATCGCCCAGAACGAGCCGCGTATTATCCAGCCTGAAGCCGAAAAAAACGCCGCCGCCGCCGGCGCCAATGAAGCGCGCATATCAAAGGACGCACATGTGGAGTGGACATATCGGTACAGCATGTGCCGCCATCCGATTGACGAGACGCTGCCTGTTGAGAAAAGCATGGTGGGGCTGAGCTTCTCCCAGCTCAAGGAAAAATACCCCCATATTCGTATTGTCTCTTTCGA
>CAZNVX010000458.1:0-2666 GCA_964576225.1 uncultured Christensenellaceae bacterium | reverse complement strand
CTTCAATGGTATCGTTCGAGCTTAAGACCATCGACTTGGGCAGCCCGGATATCAGGTTTCGACCGGTGATCTCCATATGCACTTGATCCTCGCGCCGATAAGCTGAGCCGATGTTGATCTTGATATCCTCCGCCGTTTTCTCGCCAATCAGCAGGTTATGCTTCTTTTTCATAAACCGGATCATGGCTTCGTCCAGCTTGTCGCCCGCCACCTTGATGGATTTGTTGATGACCATGCCGCCCAGCGACAGCACCGCCACATCCGTTGTACCGCCGCCGATGTCCATCACCATGCTGCCGTACGGGGCGGCGATATCAATGCCCGCTCCGATGGCCGCGGCCACCGGCTCCTCAATCAGACTGGCGCGTTTGGCTCCCGCTTCCTCGGCCACCTCAATCAGCGCGCGGCGCTCCACATCCGTCACGCCCGACGGCACGCAGATCACCACCCTGGGTTTGAAAAACATGCGGCGGCCGATTACCTTGCGCAGAAAATAACGAAGCATCCTTTCCGTGTCATGATAGCTTGAAATCACGCCGTCCTTAAGCGGCCGAACCACCACAATGTTGCCGGGCGCCCGGCCCAGCATTGCGCAGGCTTCTTCGCCGATTGCAAGTATCTCCCCTGTGTTCCGGTTAACCGCCACCACAGATGGTTCGGTCAGCACGATCCCCTTTCCCTTCACAAAAATGCGCACGTTCGACGTGCCAAGGTCAATCCCCACATTCTCCATATCAAACAATTTCATGTGTCTTGTTGTCCCTCCGGTATGCTTATCAAAATAAAAAGGCTCATGGCCAGCCGTGGTATTACCATGTCCGCCCCTCTCGCTGCGTATATTTCATGTATTATATCACAACTTCACATTTTTGTAATCATTTTTATCATGCCGCTTATGCGATAGTCCGACTCCAGGGCAAAACACGGCCACACGCACGCCTTAGCGATGCGATATGCGTCAGATGAAGGCTGTTTTTGTCGAAAATGCAGGGATTTTTTATGATTTCGCGAAATTCAGGGTATAAACCCGATCCTATGGTATGCTTTGTCAACTCATGTCGTCATTGTGGCTGTGCGAATCATTTTTCTGCACTCAGCGCGGGCTGAGCGTTCCGATTCTGTTCAGATTGGCTGTACGGTTGCCGTGTTCACTAATAATCAATAAAGGAGGGCTTTGTATGTCTCACGGTTCTCAGTACGGTAACGGCAGTTTGTCAGGCTTGCCCCCCTATACCCATGGCAGCACCGAAGCTGTCTCGTTCGATCAAATTGTTTTAACCATCGCATCCGATTTCAACAACGCCGCGGCAGACAGCGCGGACAAGGCCATTGCGGGCGCGCTGGCGCGTATCGCAGGTTATAGCGGCGCGTCATGCATTCAGGTGCTCCTGTATGACTGGGATAATAACACCGCCACCGTCCGTAACGTCTGGCAGGATGCCCCCCAGTGCTGCCCGCAAACAGGCATCCTTCCGTTTTCGGGCATACCGAAGCCGCTGCTGCGGCAGCACAGGGCTGGTGAGGCCGTCTTCACCACCGTCTGCAGCCACCCCGCGCACAGCGTTCCGGCTCTGTCCATACCGCTGATGGCGCAGGGAGATGCTGTCGGCGCGTGCGTCGTCTCCGGCATGCCGGGCACAAAGCGGCGCCGCCATGTGCTGCAGCCCCATTTAACGCTGTTTTGCGCGCTGCTCACCGGCTTTCTGATGCGCATTCAAAGCGAGCAGGCGCTTAGCGAGAACCAGCAAAGCTTTCGCCTGCTGCTCGATTCCACACACGACGCCGTGAGCATGCTCGACCGCGAGAGCATTATCCTCTGCATCAACGATCAGATGGCAAAACGGTTCGGCAAAAAGCCCGACGAGCTGATTGGCACCTGCTTTAAGGAGCTTGTCCCCGCGGCTAAATACGGAGACCTTTTGGAACAGCGGGAACGTGTTTTCAGAGCAGTCTTTGACACCAAAACACCGGCATTCTTTGAGGATACCCGGGGCGGGCGCTGGTATGACAACCGTTTCTATCCCGTATTCAAGGGCAAAAAGGTGGTGGCGGTCACCATTTTCTCCACCGATATCACCGATAGGAAAGAGCTTGAGTCGGAAAAATCGGCGCGTTTGGCGCAGCAGATCCAGTCGGAGGAGCAGCTCAAAAAAGACAGCGAATACATCGATATACTCAACAGCGCGGCTCAGGGCGGTTATGTGGTAGACTTTGAAAACAGGCAGGTGCGCTGCTCGCGGGAATGGATCGGCCATTTAGGCCTTGAGGATGTGCCGCAGGAGCAGCTGCTCACCGCCTTCTTCAATAGGCTGAGCCCTACCGACAGCGCCGTGATGTCACAGTGGCTCACGCAAGCGCAGGCGCGCCAGCTGCCGCGATACTCAACCGATTTCCAGATACGCGGCAGCGGCGGCAAAATGCTCTGTGTGCTGGCGCAGGGGCGGCTGATCTACAACGATGCGGGCAGGCTCATCAAAACGTACGGCTCGTTTATCGACATCACGCTGCGCCGGAGAATGGAGATGGCGCTCCGCAGGCAGTCGAATAAACTCCGGCAGAAAAACCGCCTGATCAGCAATTTCTTTATGAACGTTTCAGACGAGTTCCGCACGCCGCTGTCCGTGCTGCTGATGATGCTCGACATGATGGAACTTCATCTGGCCGAT
>CAZNVX010000457.1:0-2668 GCA_964576225.1 uncultured Christensenellaceae bacterium | reverse complement strand
TCCGGATAGGCTTGGATTGCTCCCTCAAATGCTGTATAATGATCTTCGGGAGAGATGCCTGTGAGTTCCACGATTTCCACATCGGGATATTTCTCGAACACTTGTGTGAATCCAAGGGCACGGGTCGCCGCATTGGGATGCACGAACGGCAGCGTCTGGTAAACGATTTTGCCCTTCATTTCTTTGCCGGAATCCTTGATGGCCTTCTCCAGCATCTCTCCTGCAATTTTTCCCTGATCAATGCAGTCTGCCGTGATAACGGAATACGTCGAACCGGCCAGCGGCGGATTCAGCGTCACAACGGGTATGCCCGCCTCCTTCAATGCGTCCAGCGCGCCTTTAACGCCTGTAAAATCACACGGAGCGATAATCACGCCGTCCACACCCTCAAGAACCCATTGCTCCACCGCCTGATTCTGCACGTTTTGGTCATAGTTCGCATCATTGACAAGCAGCTCCACGCCCGCTTCGGCTGCGGCGGCTTTCATGGTATCGAGAATCATCGCGCCCACTTCGTCCACTGTGTAATACACGGAAAACCCGATTTTATACGGTTTGGACGCTTTGGGGAGCGGACCGCTCAGCACATCAGGAACCTTTACAGTGCCGCCTGTTGAGAGGATCTCCACCATACAGTCAACGCCCACCGAGGTGTAGTAATCGTTCAGATCAAACACAGTGCCGGGTTCGGTCACATATGTAAAATCTGCCGCATTCGAGTGAGCCGCTTCCGCCGGTTCGGGTTTCTGTTCAGCGGGCTCCGCCGGCTTCTCGGCCTCTGCCGGGGTGTCCGTTTTCACAGGCTCTTCACTGGGCACCTCAGGTGCCGCAGGTGTGCATGCCGCGAAAACCAGCATCGCCACCAACACAATGGCAATCAAACCAACTATCCTTTTCAATTCTTCTACCTCCTTATTTTAATCAGCCTGATGACAGGCCAACTTCCATTCTAAGTATTACATGCGCGTTCTTGACTTGAGCGCATTGTCCATTAACACCGCCAATATGATGATGATTCCTTTGACCAGTATCTGATCCGAGTACTGTGCGCCCAGCAGCGACATGCCGCTGTTGAGTGTCGCCATAATCAGACAGCCGCCCAGCGTGCCAAATATGGTTCCGTATCCGCCCGCGATGGCGGTACCGCCCAGTATAACGCCCGTGATCGCATCCAGCGCCAGATCCGATGCAATATCCGGCAGGCCGGAATTCATCAGCGCTGCCAGTATCAGGCCGGCGGTGAACGCATAAAAAGCGTTCAAGACATAGGCGCTGATCTTGATGAAATCCACGTTGATGCCCGCCACCCGGGCAGCCTCCATGTTACCGCCGATACAGCGCACGTAAAATCCGAACTTGGTTTTCTTGAACAGAAACCAGGTCAGCAGGAAGAAGGCCAGCGTGATGATCACAGGCGTGGGGACAATGTTGAAAACACGCCCGTTTCCGAATATGTCGGCAAAATTCGGCACGACGATGGGCACAGGCTTGCCGCCGGTCAATATCAGGGCAAGCCCCCGATAGATGTTCATTGTGGCCAGGGTCACAAGAAAGGGCTCAATTTTACCCTTGACCGAAATCACGCCGTTAAGCAGCCCCAGAACGAGCGCCGCCAATAGCATGATCAGCAGTGCGGGCACGGCGGGCATGCCGCTGCCCCTGACGAGCACGGCAAAGCCGACACCCACCACTGCAGCTATGGACCCCACCGACAGATCAAGCCCGGCCAGCACGATAATAAACGTCATGCCAAAGCCTGTGATGGCCACATAACTCATCCGTTTGAGCATATTAAGAAGGTTCGTGGGATGAATAAAGATATCTTTTAGCAACGTAAACACCAGCATGAACAATATCAGTATGATAATCGTCCGAAAGCGTATGAGCAGCTGCCCGAATGATGGCCCTTTAATCTGTCCGGCCGTTTCCTGTTTTCTAACCTGCATTGTTTTACCTCCGAAAATTGTTCTTAAAGCGTCATCAGCTGTTTAAAGCGGCAAGCATCATGATGCTCTCCTGTGTGGCTTCCTTCTGATCGATAATGCCCTTCATCCGTCCTTCACTCATCACCATGACCCTGTCGGCCACGCTGATCAGTTCGGGCAGTTCGGACGACACCATAATGATTGCGACCCCCTTCTCGGCAAGCGAGCCCATTATGCTGTATATCTCGGTTTTAGCGCCGATATCAATGCCGCGGGTCGGTTCGTCGAACAGCACCACATCCGGCTCAAAATCCAGCCATTTGCCCAGCACCACCTTCTGCTGGTTGCCGCCCGACAATGTGCTCACCACCTGCGTGATCTTCGTCAGCTTGATATTGAGCGCATCCTGCTGCTTCCGGGCCGTTTCCGTCAGCCTCTTCCAGTTCAGATATCCCCACCTTCCGTGGTTCTGCGCGTTGACCATGTTAAGGTTTTCTGAAACGGGCAGACAGGCGACAAGGCCGGATTTCTTGCGATCCTCTGTGATAAAGGCAATCTTATGACGAATGGCATTAATAGGGTTTTTGGGAACAAATGGCTTGCCGTGGAGTGTGATACGGCCCGAGGTGATTTTGCGCCGGCCGAACAGCGCCTCAAGCACCTCTGTGCGCTTTGCCCCCACCAGCCCTCCGATGCCGAATATCTCGCCCTTCCTCACATCAAACGATACATCGCGGAAAACG
>CAZNVX010000456.1:0-2673 GCA_964576225.1 uncultured Christensenellaceae bacterium | reverse complement strand
CCGATGACCGTCTTGAAGCCAATGGCATCCACATCGCCGACGCTGGCGATCACACCGGTTTCCGCATCCGTCAGCACATCAAGGAATATCCGTATGCCCTCGCGGTACGACGGAATATGCACACCGTCCCGCTTAAACGACGCCTTTTCGCTCTTGTATGAGAATATCGAAGCGTTTGCGGACCCGACGCGGTCCATATTGCCTTCCGCCAGCACCGTCTCGCCGGGCATCAGAAAGAGCTTGTATTTGAGAGACGTTGAGCCTGCGTTGCAGATCAGTATATGCATTGTCAGCATCCTTTCGGCCTGTGAGCGAATATTTGCGTCTATTTTACCATAATCCGCCGTCCGGCCGCAATGCATAAGGAGCGGGCAGAAAATGTGTTATTTGAAATGTGTGTGTTGTTTGAAATGGCGTGTTTAAGCATGGCGCAGAATATGGTATAATCAAATGTCTGCCGGAAAGGCGGCGGCTGCTTGCGAATATCAAACAAATGTTTTATGATAGAGCTGACAACGAAAGAGAGGAACTTTTCTTGACAAAAAAACATAAAGAAAACATCCGTATTATCCCGCTGGGCGGCGTGGGTGAGATCGGTAAAAACATGACCGTGATCGAATACGGCGCGGATATGATAGTGATTGACTGCGGGCTTTGTTTCCCGCGAGAGGATATGCTCGGCGTCGATTATGTGATACCCGATATCAGTTATCTGAAGAAGAATAAAGAGAGAATAAAAGCCGTGCTGATCACGCACGGACACGAGGATCATATCGGCGCCACGCCTTATCTGCTGCCTGACATCGGCGCCCCCGTTTACGGAACGGATTTAACGCTTGCGCTGATCGATACCAAACTGGCCGAACACAAGCTGGAAGGCATTGCGCTCAATGTCATTAAAGCCGGGGACAGCTTTTCGGCCGGCGTGTTTGACATTGAAGCCATCCGCGTGACACACAGCATCGATGCGGTGCTGGGCTTTGCCATCCATACGCCTGCCGGCACCATCGTGCATACGGGTGATTTCAAGGTGGATTACACACCGGTTGACGGCAAGGTGATCGACCTTGCCAAGTTTGCCCAGCTTGGACAGCAAGGCGTTCTGGCGCTGCTCTCCGACAGCACCAACGCGGAGAACCCGGGGTACACGATGTCCGAAAGCAAGGTGGGCGAAACCTTTGCAAGCTATTTTGAAAGAGCCACGGGGCGCATCATTGTGGCGACTTTTGCGAGCAATATCCACAGGCTTCAGCAGGTCATTGACGCGTCTAAGCGGCATGGCCGCAAGGTATGTCTGACGGGGCGCAGCATGCTGAAAATAGCCAAGATTGCCAAGGAACTGGGGTATCTGGAGCTGGATGAAGATATGCTGGTGGAGCCTGAAGAACTGGAAAAGATGAAAAAGAGCAAGATCGTGATACTGACGACAGGCAGCCAAGGCGAAACGATGTCTGGTCTGGTGCGCATGGCCGCGGGGGAGCATAAAAAGCTTTCGATGATTCCAGGCGATCTCGTTATTATTTCTTCGACGCCCATTCCCGGCAACGAAAAATACGTGTCGGACGTGATCAACATGCTGTATCGTCGGGGCGCGGACGTGATCAACGAAGGTGTGGCGGACGTACATGTGTCCGGGCATGCCTGCGAGGAAGAGCTCAAAATGATGCTCTCCATCACCAAGCCCAAATACTTTATTCCGGTACACGGTGAATATCGTCATCTGTACCGGCATGCCGCGCTGGCGGAGGGGCTGGGTATCGCGCGGAGCCATATATTTATTCCTGAAATCGGCAAGGTGCTTGAGCTGGGGGCGCGGTTTTCACGCGGGACGGAAACGGTGCCCGCGGGCAGTGTGATTATTGATGGCCTGGGCGTGGGAGATGTGGGCAACGTGGTGCTTCGGGACCGCAAGCTGCTCTCGCAGGACGGCCTATTTATCGTGGTGGTGACGATTTCCGCAGAAACGGGCGAGCTGATCTCGGGTCCTGAGATCATTTCCCGCGGCTTCGTGTACATGCGCGAATCCACCGACCTGTTGGAGCGTGCGCGAAAGATCATCATCGATGAACTGGCGGATTGTGTGAATAAGAAGGTGACGGATTGGACGACGATCAAGGGGCGCATCAAAAAAGCGCTGCGCGGCTATCTCTATGAGCTGACCAAGCGCAGCCCGATGATACTGCCCATCATTATTGATATTTAACGGCAGGGAGGCAAATGCAATGCTGGTATATGACAAAGCCCACGCGCTGGCGGAAGAGATCAAAAAAAGCGATGATTACAAGGAATATGCGCGCCTTAAGGCATTGGTAACCGCCGACGAGAAGAACAGGCTGCTGCTCAGTGATTACAAGAAGCTGCAGCTTGAGGCGCAGGCGGGGTATATTGCCGGCAACACTCCTTCGGAGGAAATGATGGACAAGCTCAAAAAGCTCGGTGAGGTACTAAGCTTCAACAGCGACATGACGGCATATTTTGCCGCTGAGTACCGGTTTCAGACGATGGTAGGGGATGTGTACAAGATCATCGGTGATGCCTGCGGGCTCGGGCTTGACTTTCTGTCTGAATAGGGGCATGAATGATGACTGGTAAGGGTTACAACGATTTCCTGGGCGACAATAACGAAACGCGTGCATTTTCTCCCGTCTCGGCCCCAATGGGCGTGGACGGCGA
>CAZNVX010000455.1:0-2679 GCA_964576225.1 uncultured Christensenellaceae bacterium | reverse complement strand
CGAAGATGTGCTGCCGTTCATTGAGGATATCGCCAGGCGGGCTGCCCGCGTCTGCGGCGCAGACGTCCGCGTGTACGGCGTAAAAAACCAGACGTTTGGCGGCGGCGTGACGGTGGCGGGGCTGCTTGCCGGGCGTGATTTTTTGGAAGCACTCAAAGACAAGCCGCTGGGTGAGCGTCTGTTGATACCTGCTGCGGCACTGCGTGAGGACAATGTGTTTTTGGACGATATGACACTGGAGGAACTGTCTGCCGCGCTGGGCGTGCCGGTGAAACCGGCGGCAGATGCATTTGAGCTGGTTGGGTATATAGGCGGAAATTAACGAAGGAGAAACATGGCCAAGCCTTTTGTCGCTATTGTGGGCAGGCCCAATGTGGGCAAGTCGACTTTTTTTAACAGAATTGCGGGACGGCGCATATCTATAGTTGAGGACACACCCGGCGTGACGCGGGATCGCATCTATGCGGACGCCGAATGGCTGGGTCATGAATTCACGCTGATTGATACGGGCGGGATTGATCCGGAAACGACGGATGTGATACTCACGCAGATGCGCCTGCAGGCCGCACTTGCTGTGGATATTGCCGACGTCATATTGTTTTTTGTGGATGCCAAGCAGGGGCTATTAAGCGCCGACCACGAGATCGCTGACATGCTGCGCCGAAGCGGCAAGCCGATCATTACAGTGGTCAACAAAGCGGATTCACAAAAAGAAGAGCAGGCCATGTATGACTTTTATGCGCTGGGAACCGATAACCTTTTCGCAATATCAGCAGCGCAGGGGCTGGGGCTTGGGGATTTGCTGGACGCCGTGATCCAAGGATTTGACAAGACGGAGGAACAAGAGCCTGAAGAAGCAGTCAGGATCGCCATTGTCGGGCGGCCGAATGTGGGCAAATCCTCGCTCGTCAACGCGCTGATTGGCGAATCGCGAACCATCGTGTCGGACATCGCCGGTACCACAAGAGACGCCATTGATGTGCCGTTTGAGCGTAACGGGATGCGCTTTGTGCTGATCGATACGGCGGGGATTCGCAAAAAGGCGCGCATTGAGGACAAATCCATTGAGCGCTACAGCGTCATCCGTGCGTTTGCCGCTGTGAGGCGCGCCGATGTGGTCGTCGTGATGATTGACGCCACGCAAGGCATTGCCGAGCAGGATGTCAAAGTCGCCGGCTTTGTGCACGAAGAGGGCAAGCCGTGCGTCATCGCCGTCAACAAGTGGGACGCAGTCGAGAAGGATACGCACACGGTGGGCAAGTATAACAAGGAGATTGCATCCGCGCTGACTTTCATGAGTTATGCGCAAACGGTAATGATTTCGGCGCTGTCAGGGCAGAGGCTGCACAAACTGCTCGAGGCGCTGCTTGCGGCGCGGGAGAACAGCCTTAAACGCATCACAACGGGTCTTTTGAACGAGTGCGTTTCGGAAGCTATCGCGATGGTGGAGCCCCCGTCTGACAAAGGCCGGCGGCTGAAAATCTATTACGCGGCTCAGGTGGGTCAAGCGCCGCCGCACATCGTGATATTCGTCAACGACGCCCGGCTGATGCATTTTTCGTATATGCGCTACCTGGAAAACTACATAAGAAAAACATTTGATTTTGCGGGCACGCCGATACGCCTGTCCGCACGCAACAAAAATGAGTGAGGCAAGGGAGTCTTCGGTTATGGTCTGGTATTATGTTTTGAGCGCTGTGATCGGTTATCTGCTTGGCTGTATTTCCTTTGGTTATCTGGCTGGCAAGCTGTTTAAGGGAAAGGACATCCGCGATGTGGGCAGCGGCAATGCCGGCACAGCCAATGTGATCCGCAACTACGGCTGGGCCATTGGCCTGCTTACCTTCATCGGTGATGTGGCCAAGGGTGTTGGGGCGGCCTTGATTGGGGGTTTGCTGGTGCCGCAGATCGGCATGAACGGCGTGACCGTGTTCGGCATGTTCGAGCAGACCGGCGTCCCCATCGGTGTATGCATCGGCGGGCTGGCTGTGGTGATTGGGCATATATGGCCGGTGTTCTTAAAATTCCGCGGCGGCAAAGGCGTCGCCACGAGCCTCGGTGTGTTTCTGATCATTATGCCGGTGCATGCGGCTATCGTGCTGGGCGTGTGTATCATCATCATCGCCCTGACCCGGACGATATCCATCGGCTCTTTGATCGGAACAATGCTGATGGTGGTGGTGTCGTTTCTGTTTTTCTGGGGCGATATGTATAACCACATCACCTGCATATTGTTGCTGATACTCGTGTATTACTCTCACCGTATGAACATCAAACGGCTGGCCGAGGGCAAAGAAAACCAGCTATAGGAGGGCGAATTGCTTCAGATTATTATCATCGTGCTCACGATCGCGGCGGATCAGCTGAGCAAATTCCTGCTGACGCCGATGCTGGACAAGCTGCCAAACGAATCGATGGCGGTCATTCCGGATGTGTTTTATTTGACGTATGTGAAAAATCAGGGCGCGTCATTTGGCATGCTGCAGGGATTCCAGTGGTTTTTTATTGTGGTGACCGTGATTGTGATCATCGCCGCCACATGGTTTATGATAAAGTACAGAAAGAAGCACACGCGGTTTTTAAAGGTCTCGCTGGCTCTCGTGTATTCAGGCGCGCTGGGCAATCTGATCGACAGGATCGCTTATGGCTATGTGCGTGACTTTATAGACTTCCGCGTGT
>CAZNVX010000454.1:0-2683 GCA_964576225.1 uncultured Christensenellaceae bacterium | reverse complement strand
AGCAGCAGTGTCGTAATGTCGGCATAGTTATACTTATGAGCGTACAGCAGTGGCGTTTGCCCATATGTATTTATGGCATTCACATCAGCGCCATGATCCAGCAGAAGCTTGACCATTCCGAGATTTCCCGGAATGACGGCACGATGCAGAGCAGTTCCCAGATCATTATCCATGGCATTTAAATCGGCACCGTTTTCAATGAGAAGTTTCACCAATCCCGTGTTTCCGCCTTCGACCGCGCTGTGCAGAGGCGTCATTTGGTTCTCGCTCTTGGCGTTCACATCTGCGCCTTTATGAATTAAAAGGCTTGCCATATCAACATGACCCCCAGCTGCCGCGATGTGCAGTGGCGTTCCCCGGCGCGTTCCTGCTCCTGCGTTTAAATCAGCGCCGTTTTCAATCAGCAGTTGAGAAATGTCCATGCTCCTGAAATAATAAGTCGCTTCGTGAAGAGGTGTTGTTTGCTCGTCACCCTTGGCGTTGACATCCGCACCTTTCTCAAGGAGAACCTGTACAACTCCGGCGTGGCTCCTGGCTGCACCGAACAGAGGCGTCTTTCCCTGATCATCCCTGGCGTTTACATTCGCCCCCTTCTCAAGGAGCAATCTCACGACGGCCGTATTGCCGAATATTGCTGCAATGTGCAAAGGGGTTTCCTGATTGTAGTCGCTTATATTGACATCAACGCCCTGCTCCAGAAGTTGCCGAGCCTTGGCGATATCTCCCAAGCGAGCCGCATCATGCAATTCACCGGCCTGCGCCGGCAAGACAAAAACAAACCACGCAAAAATGATCAGCAATATCTTTTTGATGTTCACTTTTCTGCCCTTTTTCCTTTCAATGATTTTCTCAGTCTCATATTTAATAATTTCTTTAAATCGTTCGGCTTTCTCTATGCTTTGAGAATTATTCTATGCTGCGAAATGCCATCGTCTTTATCCGCTTACTTTTTCAGTTTCTCCTCCAGGACTGCCATAAGAAATTTTTCCCATCGCGTCTCGGCTGTAAACGCCAACGCCGGATACGCGCCAGAATCGTATATGAGATCGGGCAGGTAAATCGCAATCCCGTGGATGCGTTTATCCCGGGTGATCTCCTTTTTTCCTTTTAAACCTGACGTCATTCCGTAAGCAAAAACAAGCTCATGCCGGATATAATTTTTGAGTTGATTTCCGGCCTGGACAGAGGGGGATTGCGCTGCAAGCGACTCATTAACCTTGTCTATATAATCACACAAATCTTTGGAATCTTTCATGCTGAAGTAAAAAGTTCTGTCAATCGCTGAGGCGGCGGCTTTCAGGACGGCGGGGTCTTTCATCATTTCGCTTGCCCATTCGTTAATCAGTTTCACAAAACCCGGTATTTTATCAGTACGGATAGCTGAAGATATCATGTTTTTGGAAAAATACGTCATCGAGTTTGCCAAAGCCTCCGGCGTCATGGCGGGCTCAGCGACAACATCCTGCAGAATGAGGTCGTAATAATAGCCCGTGTCCGACGCGTCTCCTTCAAAACCAATGATGATTTCCGCATCATCCTTGAGCTCATAAACGACTTCAGCCATTTGCATCAGGTCGACATCCGTGGCGAAAATATCAATCTTTCTTCCCATGCTTTCCTTCACTTTTTCCAGGGCGCCGGCAAGCTTTTTAAGTGTCATATGTTTTCGACTGAGATCATCATGCATCAGTCCCTTAAACCCTTCTCCTTTCCCCCAAAGCAGCAGCATCACCTTCTTGGAGGGATATTGGGAAATATTTTTCCGGGCAAACAGGAAAAGGTTCTGCTCGTTGGCCATATCGGTTCGCGTTGAGGTGTCAATAACCGGAGAGGTTATCTGCAAATTATCATTGTCACGCCGGATTAAAAGTGTTTTCGCTTCGCGAGGAAACCGAAGGTGTCCTTCCATGCTTAGCTCCAGAGAAGCGTAGTGGACAATCACGGTCACTTTTTCGCTGGATCCGACTTTCTCCAGACTGTTCACCAGTTTATTCACGGAACCCGACAAACCGCGGTCATTATTTCCGCTGACATAAACCAAAATCAACCATTCCCGTTCCTCGGCACAGACGGGCTGAGCGCAGGCGAAAACCAAAACAAAACTGATTAAGAAAAGAAAAAAATTATTAAACAAACAGAATAACGCTTTTCTCATAACCGCTCTCCCTTCTGAAAAAAATTAACGACGTGCCGAGGGTCTCGTCTATCTCCACCTTCTTAAAAACTCTAACCCGCGGCGCCGGAACGCCGCGCCTATTTCAAGCCTTTCTTCAGCCGGAAAGCTTTCAGGAAATCCCGCCAGGCTTTCTGCCCATCGTAGGACAGGTCCGGCACGCTGTTTTCGTAGCAATAGCTCAGCACGAAGAACCTCGCCCCGGCCGGCAGCACCAGGAACTCTTCCTCGGTATAGGTGGGTGGCCCGCCGGTTCCCGGCGGGGTGCAGGTCGCTGATGATTGTCCAAAGTTGAAATTGCCTGTGAGCTTTTTTACATCCTACAAAATATATCTATAAAAGTCATCCCAAATTGCCGTTTGTTAGCATCTCCGGATGCTCACGTCGCCATCTCTATCGTCACATCAAGCGCCCTCTTGTTCACCCGGGCGCTGTCACCGAACCAGAGGCTGCTCAAGGTATCGTCCTGCGTTTTCCCTCTGAAGTAGTTAAGGTATCCGTTAAAGGCGT
>CAZNVX010000453.1:0-2699 GCA_964576225.1 uncultured Christensenellaceae bacterium | reverse complement strand
CGGGGCAACGGCGCAGACATATGTTGACAGCGGGAATGGTGTCGGGGATAATGGAAGGGAAAGAGCAGATAGGGAGAAGGTAATATCTGAGATAAAATACAAACCTTCTTCAGGAGCAGAGCTCAAAGCTTCGCCGGGGAAGACCACGACGGTCTTAGGAAACTATAAACAGGATATGCAATATATCATCGATGAATTAGGCAACGTTAAGTCCACTGACTTTGGACCAAACGATGGGGGATTTAATGTTTTAAATGTTCCTGACGAAAAGTACGTGGGTATGACAAGGGAGCATTTTTGGGAGAAGCATAACAGGCCATGGCTGGATAATGCAATTGATCGGGGCGATGATATAGTGCTTGCTACAAAGCCGGAGGGCAGGGTTATGAAATCCTTTAACAAGACCACCGGAGAATGGGAACCATCTGGATTTGCGAGGGAGTACCAGTATTTGATTGATAACGGCTATCATTACGACTCTGTAGCAAATATAATGGTTAAATAGAGAGGAGAGTATAAAATGGAGATCAATGTATATACTGTTCATAAATTGTATAAACCTATTATTGATAAATATAACTTCACACTTGCTCAACTTGATAATAATGAAATATTTTTAATTGGAAACGGGTTTGGATTATATGTGTTTATTGACCCGCGAGATGGTTCTAATACATGGTATGTATCTTTGGATGCAGATGGAAATATTGTTGTGCGCACTCTTGATTATATCTTTGCTGACAGGCTTACAAAAGACGACCGAAATCAATATCTTACTGTGCATGGTCAACCGCAGAGTATATTTGAGGAAGTTGTTGCAGATTTAAGCATCTCAAAAATAGGATTGCTTAACCATTGCCATGATATTTTGTCAGGGGGGAAAGAATGGTTAAATAATTACCCAGACAAGGGAGACTACAGTCGTCATGTAGCTAGGTTTTTGAAGCCTTACTTTGAAAAACAAGGATACTATGTTGCACCTGTGCCTGAATCATATAATCCCTAAGCCGACCTGTGTACATAGAGGAATTTATGGCGAAAAATCTTTAGGCGGATATGTTGTTCATGAGCAGATAAACTCTTTGAGTTTTGAAGAAGAATCTGCAAGCTATTGTTTTTAATAATGTTCCTTTCTGCCGTTAATGGCTTTGTATATCGCCGGGATACGCTCCCGGCTTTTTCTTTTGCGTCCAAACCCAAGGCGGCGAGATATTGGTGCCAGAGCTGCCGGACGTGGACGAGGTATTGGCTGTGCCTGCCGATGTGCCGCTGCAAAACGCAATACTGTCCAGCATTGCATTCAATATACAGACCCATCCCGAGAGCGTGCAGACCGCATTGACGCAAGGCATGACGATGCTGACGCAGATAGAAGCCCGCATCAAAGCTGACAGCGGCAATGTGAACCATCAAGGTATTGATATCGCTGCTTCGCATGATGCATACATGGATTTTGCATCGGGGAAGGTGAGCATGGAAGTGGCGGCTGCAGCTATGGCGAGGGACATAAGAAACGCGTTCTTGGCGGTAAGCCTGACGCCTGTGGAGGTGGCGCAGCTTCAGAATATGATGGCGGAGATGGTGGGCGATGCGGAACTGGCGACGGCATATGTGGGAGCGAGTGCGTCTTCAACTGGGGATGGCTCTATAACGGACGTACAGACCTGATTATGCGCTGTATGAAAAGCACAAGAAAACATTTGATAATTCAAGATACTATGATCAGGCTACAGGCGAGACAATATATCCTGGAATGAGAGGGGATAAGAATACAAATGGCTTCATGAATGGCAAGAGTGATTCTGATGTGATGAAAAAAGATAAAGTGTATATTCGATATGGCAGTAATGGAGATGCACAATTCCGAGATGGGTACACCCTTTGAGCAGCTAGCTCTGCCGCCCGGTTCTGAGAATAAACCGTTAGTTGAAATAACGGTAATGAAGGATATTCCGTGCAGATCAGGGAAAATCGTATCATGGTTTGATCAGCCGGGAGGAGGAAAGCAGTATTTCACTGATGTGTTGGTTGAAGACGATTCGGGTAATATGGTTGAAGCTACAATGTAGAACTTGGAAAAATACAGGTATATCGATATAAGAGTAATTAACTAATGAGGGAGGAAACAACAGTGAAAGTGGACGAAATGTTAAAAGTATTTGAATTTGAAGACATTCCAATCGATGTAATAAATGATGAACACTTTGAAGAAAAGCACGACCTTTATGATAACTTTCGTAAGTTGGAATGTCGGGGCGGGGTATGGAGCTTGATACTGGAAATACATGAAAGGAGGCATGGGGAAGAGATAAATTAGATATTCAAAAATAAAGATGAAGCAATTAGATATTTCTGTTTTTATAAATTGGAAAGGAAATATTTTACCACACATATAAGAAACGCAACAAATAATTACAAAAATATTAAAAGGAATACTTTTACATTGAGCGAGTTATTACGGATATTTCATGAATTAGGGATTGGGGATGATTTGTACGGAATCGATTCCTACAAAAGGAACGCTTTCAATCTGATATATCTTAATGATAGCAAATATGTAGTCGAATTTATTGATAGTCAAAAAGAAATAATACTTAAAACTAGAGAGCTTGATTTGGCAGAAGCTTTGTTTGTTATGTTTAAATGGGTCTATATGCTGCATATTATGAAAATCCATCTCACCGAGATGCAAAAGATAG
>CAZNVX010000452.1:0-2707 GCA_964576225.1 uncultured Christensenellaceae bacterium | reverse complement strand
GATGTAATCTCCACGCACAGGTTGCCGTCCGACATCTCGCCCAGCACCGCGGATATCTCGTCGATATACTGTTTGATCTCATTAACAGCGCCGCACAGGTTTCGGGCGATTTTGGTAAACAAAGCGTGCAGCTCTTCCGTATCCGCATCCGCATTGTCCACCACGATGTCGCACTTAAGCTCCCCGCGCGCGAGCCTCTCTAAGTTAACCATCAGCTTGCTGACCTCGTTGTCCTGATACTTGGCTTGTTTTTCGGCGACCACGCGCGCCTGCGCGATGCTCTTGAACGCCCGACGCACCTCGTTGTCAATCGTGGAGGCCAGCTGCCCCGCCTCATCCTTGGACTTTACCGTCAGCGGTGCGTCGAGGTTCCCCTCTGCCAATGCCTTGGCACACTCCGCCGTCGCCTTGATGGGTTTAACCGTTCGCACGGCAATGAAGAAGGTGACAACAGCGTTTAATAGTATGCCGACAACCACCAGCACCACGATCACCATTGTCAGGTTGTTGATCGGCGCCATCAGCTCCTCTTCATACATTGTATAAGCCATCGACCAGCCCGGCGAGTTCGGCAGCGGCGCATAAATCACCACTGTTTTCCTGTTCTGCCTGATGTACTCGCCGATACCCGATTCACCGGCAGTCATTCTCTTGCCGACTTCATCCAGCCCGATGAACCCCTGGCTTGCCGATTCTAGCGTGTTCAGCTTCAGCCTGTGTTCATCGTTCGGATGCGCGAAAATCAACCCTGTGGAATCTGACATCCAAGCAAAACCGGCTTCACCGATTTTGATCTCCGCAGCCACCTCGTTAAACGTATCCAGCAGTATGGTGGCCGCCACCACCCCGATCAACCGGCCGTCATCATCGCGAACCGCATGTGCCGCCACAAAAATTGTCTCTCCTGTGGCTCTAGACGCCACGGGATTACTCAGGCTGAAGTCCTTTCCGCCTTTTATCTCATTGAAATAGGCTCTGTCCGCTATGGAACCGGTACCGCCCAATGACGAATAAAAATTCCCTTCCAGATCAGAATACAGCACCATTTCATAGTCAGGCCTCAGTGTCGAATGCCTTTTTTGCAGATCGTCCCAAATGGTGTCAATATCGCCCGATCTGATGACATTGCGGTCAGCCCATGTGTTCATGTCATATTGAATGCCTTCGAGGTACTTGCCGATCTCACCGGCTCTCGCGCCCACAACCTGCTCGGTCAGGTCATTGTTTAACGGGACAACAATGTTTGTCACACTTATGGTCGTGATGACGCCAATCACCCCCATCACAATTGCCATTGCTATCGAGAATGTCAAGATAAGTTTGGTCTTAAGCGATTTCATTTTTCTTCCCCTTCCATTTTCATATCTGATATGGCCTGGATCTCATCTTCCAGGAAAAGCTTTTCACAATCCAGAAGCAGCTTGATACGATCGTCCACGCGCCCGATGCCCTGAATGTATCTGTTCTGTATGCCAGTTCTTGTGTCGGGCGGCGGGGCAATGCTTTCGTCATCAATGCTGATCACCTCCGACACGCTGTCCACGATCAGCCCGACACTGAAATCCTCCGTCTCCACCACGATGATGCATGTCCTATCGGTATAACCAATGGGATCCTTCTTAAACTTAAGCCGGACATCGATAACAGGGATGATTTTTCCACGCAAATTCACGATGCCCTTGATGTAATCCGGAACCTCGGGCAGTGTATTGATCTCCTGCATGCCGATAATCTCGGTCACATATCTGATCTCTATCCCGTATTCCTCCTCCCCCAACGCAAACGTTAAAAAACGCCCGCGCTGGGTGTCTTCCGTTTCCATGCCATTTCCAATATCCATAGACCCTTCCTTTCTTCCCAAACGGTTGTTTGTATTGGATATATAATCTGATATGTCAACTTCTAAACACAATTTGTTTAATTTTGTTATTTGTTTAACATTACAATCGCCGCAACACAATCACACTACACAACCGACATAAAACAATGTATAATACATGGCTGAGTGCTTAAAACGGAGGGACAACCTTGAACACCACGCCGCAAAACGGAATCAGACAAAAAACATTCGCGAATGGTTTCCTGTTCATCCAGACGATGATGTGGGGGCTGTCGTTTATTTGGACTAAAAATATCAATTCAGAGATGCCGACAACGGCTTACCTCGCGCTGCGGTTTATTGCTGCTGCGCTGGTTCTGCTGCCTTTCCTTGTGCGCAGGCTTAAAGGCATGCTCTCCCCCGCGTTTGTCCGCGCGTCACTGGTGCTGGGCGGGCTGCTGTTCATCTCAATGGCGCTGCAGATTTTCGGACTCAATTACACATCCGTCACCAACTCGGCTTTCATCACCAGCACCACCGTGCTGCTTGTGCCGATATTCGAACGGGTGCTTTTCAAGAAAAAGCTCTCCCCCGCGCTGTGGGTCGGCTGCATCGTCGCCTTTGCCGGCGTGGCCATACTCTCAGGCGGCCCGTCTCTTCAGCTGAACATCGGCGACGTGCTCACCGTGCTTTGCGCCGTCGGCTTCTCGCTGCAGATACTGTTTTCCGCCAAATACGGCGCAGAACATCCCGCCGACGCGCTGGGCTCCATGCAGATTGTCGTCTCCGCGCTGCTGTTTGTCGGGCTGTGGGGCGTAAGCGGCTTTCCGCTCGCCGGCTTCAAAACGTCCTTCATATTCGGCCTTGTATTCATGGGCGTGTTCAATA
>CAZNVX010000451.1:0-2717 GCA_964576225.1 uncultured Christensenellaceae bacterium | reverse complement strand
GTGCAAAAGGATATGGAGCAGATGATCGGCATGGCGCAGCAGACGCCTGTGCACGCGCAAGAGGCGCTGGCGGAACGGCTGGGCACGCCCGAGCGCCTGCAGGCGGAGCTGGTGAGCGCGAAGGGAAAGCTTTCGGTGCATGTGGACGCGGCGGTGACGCTGCCCGATGTGCCGGCGATACCCACCGTGCGCGTGGGCATGGGACGGTTTTCGCAGGAGGACGTGAAACGGCTGTTTGACACGCTCTGCGGCAGCGCCGTGCCTGTGAGCCCGCTGGACACGCAGTTGACGCAAGCGTACAAAATGCGCCTGATACAGGATCTGATGGAGCAGAAGGAGAGCGGCAAGCTGGATGACATGAAATATGAATCCATGGAGCAGCTGGACGCCGCCATTGCGCAGGTGATGGCCGAAGCGGCGGGGCTGCCGGAGCATTTCGAGCGTGTGGAGCCGGATTTTTCGTTTGAACAGCAGGAGGACGGCGGCGAGTGGCTCGCGCTTCGCGTCGCACCGGACGATGCGACGCTGTCGGATCTGTTCATCTCCAACTCGCCCGAAGGCATGGGGCAATGTCACGCGCAATACTATCGTGATTTATCGTATACCGCCGCGCTTTCCCATATACTTGTCAGCGGGGTATATTACTCCAACGCAGAGACGCACAGCCCGTATTTTGTGCCGCCTGCAATGAGCGAAGCGGACGCGAGAAAGCTCGCGGAGGAAACAGTGTCGGCACTGGGGCTTAAAGAGCTTGTCTGCTCGGCCAGCCGGGCCGCCGCACTGTATAACAGCATGACGGAGCGCGAGGACGCGCCGCGCCGGGGCGTATACGAATTCATGTTCACGCGGCAGATCGGGGGCGTGCCCATCACGTATACAGGCGACGATGGATCCAGCATCAACGCCACAAAGGAAGACGTTGAAGCCGGTTTTTTCGCCATGCCCTGGCTGTATGAAAAAGTGCGCGTGATCATCGACGATGATGGTGTGCTGTGTCTGGTGTGGAATTCGCCGTACGTGGTGCAGGAGACGGTGACGGAGGACACGGCGATGCTTCCCTTTGAGGATATCCGCAATACATTTGAGAAAATGATCACAGTGGTCGGCAACGTTTATGACACCTCGGAAAAGGGGCTGACCTGCAACATGACCGTCACGGAAGCGCGCCTTGGGCTGATGCGCGTCACGGAGAAGGATATCGGCGTAAGCGGCCTTGTGATACCCGTTTGGGATTTCTTCGGACACTTTGAGACTTCTGAGGGCTTCGGGCTGGGAGAGGAAAGCTGCCGGGCGCTGCTGACCATCAACGCCATTGACGGCAGCGTTATCGACAGAAACTTCGGGTATTGAAGGGGGCGGCTGTGATGAAGAGATTGCTGGTTTTGATGATGCTGCTGACTGCTGCCCTGCTGGCGGGCTGCCAGCCGACGCCGGGTGAGCATATCGTCGCCCGGAAAGACCTGCAGCAGATGCTTGACATGGCCGCGTCTCCCACAAAAGCCCATGGAAGCCTGGCGGAAACGATGGGCGTGCCGGAACGGTATCAAGCCTGCTTTCAAGATGCCGCCGGAAACGTTAAAGTGACTGTGGACGCCCAAATCGTATTGCCGGACACCGATGCGGTGCCCATTGTACGCGTGAAACCAAAGGCGTTCAGGCAGGAGGTTGCGGGCACATTGATCCGCGGGCTGTTTGATGAAGGCCCTTTGTATACGCCGGATTCTCTGATACAGCTGTCAGAAACGGATATCGTCCAGCGGCTGACACAGTTAAAGCAAAGAAAGTCTGAGCTTGAGGCGCTAGGGTGCAAACCGTCGGCTCAGGAATCCAAAACAGCAAAGAGCGGCCAGAGCGGCGCGGTCGCCGAAGAGGGGACATTGAATCAATTGGACATCGTGATCGCGTCTATCGGGTATTATGAGGATTTGCTTGTCGGCGCACATGACGAAAAGGAGCCTGAAGCGGCCGTTACGGCCTTTAACCCTGACGCGGGAGCTTATTATATGCAGGCAGGGCAACGCAAGCCGGGCGGAGGCATGGCCACACTGACGATCATTGGCGACAATGGGACCATGCATCGGGCATTCTATGTTAACCGGGGGGAGGACGATACGTCCGGCGGCCAGTATCAAACGGAAAGCGAGTACTATCAGAGCGAGGATGAAAATGAACGCGCACAGGCCGATGCCCTCTCATACCCGCAAATAACGGAGCAGCAGGCGCGCGACACAGCGGATCAATTCCTGGCAAGTATCGGGATTGACGACCTTCATTGCGCATTAACAGAAAAAGTGATCGGGGGCTCCGGCAATTATCTGGGCGCAGACATCCGGATCGGCAATATTGTCAAGGCGTATCGGCTGCAGTATATCCGCAGGGTGAACGGTGTGCCGCTTACTTACACCAATGTGCGCGGTGCATGGAACGATACCGACAGAAGCGCGATATGGGCCTGGGATTATGAACGTATGACCTTTATTATCAACGATGACGGGATTGTGGAAATGGAATGGAACGCACCTTACGAAATGATGGACACAGTGGTTCAGTCAGCGGCGCTGCTGCCGTTTTCAAGGATACTGGAAGTGTGCGAAATGATGATAGTGGTCAACAATGCCTATAAAACGAATGCATCGACCGAACTGAAGATCACGCAGATTCAATTGGGGCTTGCGCGTATCACGGAGCAGGACGATATAAACACCGGCCTATTGATT
>CAZNVX010000450.1:0-2730 GCA_964576225.1 uncultured Christensenellaceae bacterium | reverse complement strand
CTTCGTGTCAAGTATCGTGTAGCCGAAAAAATCCTCAAGAACTTTTATGTTGCCCCGGTTCCATGCTGTTTCTATCGCGTGGCGCATCGCACGCTCAACGCGCTGAGGTGTTGAGTTGTATTTGCTTGCGACCGACGCATAAAGCCCGGTCGTCAGGCGGCTCATTAAATCAAAATCCTGATAAACCATGAGAATCGCGTCGCGCAGATAATGATAGCCTTTGATATTGGCAGTAATGCCCACGGTTTTGATATGCCGGGTTACAATTGCATCGGCGCGCGCCTCTGCGCGTTCAAAAACACGTGTCTGATTGTTGTCATGCGACATCAGCTCAATCAAACGTCTTTTAAACACTTCCTTCTCAAATGGTTTGATGAAAACGTAATCAACATGATAGTTTTCCGCCTTTTTAAGCACAAAATCGAGCCCCACCGCAGAGGTCATCACCACCTTGGTGGCCTCATGGTATCCGCTGCCGGCCAGTTCTTCAAGAACGGCAAAGCTATCCAGCACAGGCATCAACAGATCGAGTATCAAAAGATCCGGCTTATAACGGTTGGTTAGCTCACAGGCTTGGCGTCCATCAAACGCGAAGTCCTCGATGATAAACATCCCGGTCTCGTTTAAATAATCCGCCACCAGCCTCAGATAATCCCGGCTGTGATCCGCGAGAATGGTGCGATATCTAGGTTGATCCTGCTTGCTCTCCATCTTATTTCCTTGTATTATTTTTTATTTATATTTGCTTTTATTTTCTTGCTTCAACATAGTTATTTCAACAATTCAGTTTAAAACCCTTTTTGCCTGAGCATAATGTCCAATATTCCCCATATTTTTCTGTTATTCGACATTAGTCGCTTGCTTGTTCAAGCATCCAGTCAGCGTAAAGCCCATAGCCTTTGGTGGGGTTATTCACAAAAACATGGGTCACAGCGCCCACAAGTTTTCCGTTCTGTATAATCGGACTGCCGCTCATGCCCTGAACGATGCCGCCTGTCTTGTCCAGCAGTTCGGCGTCCGTGATGCGGATGACAATCCCCTTTTGTCCCGAATATGATTGCTCGGTGAGTTTGATGATCTCACAGCTGAATTCCTTGACACCCTCATGGTCGATCGTCGCCAATATGCTGGCGTTTCCCAGCTGGACTTCGTCACGATGGGCCACCGGGATGGGTGCCGGGAATTCACGCAGTTCCACGCTGTCGTACACCGTGCCGTATATGCCGTAATCGGTATTCTTCAGAATAAGACCCATATTACCCGATGCGCTTGAGAAAAAGCCCTGAATCTCCCCGGGGAAACCACTTTCCCCCTTGTTGATCTGTATGATTTCTGAAAAATATATCTCTCCCTGTTTAACGCTTAACACGCTTCCCGTATCAAGGTCGGTGATGGCATGCCCCAACCCCGCGAACCATCGGCCATTCGGATCAATAAACGTCAGCGTGCCAACGCCCGCTGTGCTGTCGCGCACCCAAACGCCCAGGCGCATTTTGCCGTCCGCATAGTCTTTCACTGGCGTAACGGTAAGGCTCAATTCCCTCCCGTTGCGGCCGACAGTGATATCAAGCTTTCCTTCCGCCTCATTGATAATCTTGGTCACATGCTCCGCGTTTTCAATGACGATACCGTTTATGCGGGTGATCACATCGCCGGGAAGCATGCCCGCCTCACGCGCCGGGTTGGCTGTGGCGCCATTCTCGAGCTCGATACCGGTGATACCCACTACCAGGGCGCCTTTTGTAAAAAGCGTCACCCCAATGCTCTGACCGCCGGGTATGACCATTTTCTCATCGCTGACGTTGACCCTAACATTCTTGACCGGCAGCCCAAACAAGGTCAGTTCAATTGTCGCATCCCCGTTCTCGATCGACTCGATCACCAGCGGGCTTTGCATGCCTGTCGCTTCGGCCAGCGTATCGCCGCCGATGCTGATCACACCTGTCGATCTGACATCGGCACGAACCGGCAGACCCAAATCAATGGTTTTAGCCGATCCTTTTTCAATGAATATCTCATCCGGAATCTTGGTATAGCTTTGAACCGCCGGCAGAAAATATACGGCACATAATGCAATGACAAACAGTATGCCCAACACCCTGACAATCTTTTTCAAAAAAACACCTCTTTACGACAGCCGATAATAGTTTTAGTGTCGTTAGAGGCGGCAAAATTTATACGATGAAATATTCACAAGCTTTTGATTATATTGTCGTTTTGAATGCGTTGGCCCGCTCGAGCATTTCACTGGCATGCGCCAGGGAAACCTCCGAATCGCCGCCTGTCAGCCGTGCGATTTCCCGCACACGTTCCCGCTCCTCAAGGACGGTGAGCACTGTACGCGTCGTCGCATCGTCGCTGTGCTTTGAGATAAGAAAATGCCTGTCCGCCATGCTGGCAATCTGAGGCAGATGCGTCACACACACCACCTGACGGCCGCGGGAAATGCTTTGCAGTTTTTCGGCCACCACCTGTGCGATGCGCCCGCTGATGCCTGTATCGATTTCGTCAAAAATCATTGTCGGTATGCCGCCCTTATCTGCCGCAATGTTTTTAATCGCCAGCATGATGCGGGAAACCTCGCCGCCGGACGCCACTTTTCTGAGTGGTTTGACCGGCTCGCCCCGGTTGGTGGATATAAAGAATTCCACTGTATCAAAACCGGTTCGCGAGTAGGCCGCCTTTTCAATATCCGGCATACTTTCAAAGGCAACCTGAAAAGAAGCGGAT
>CAZNVX010000449.1:0-2773 GCA_964576225.1 uncultured Christensenellaceae bacterium | reverse complement strand
GCATCACGGTACAGAAGTATCTAAAGCGCTTCCGCGACCCCGTGCTGCGGGAGGTGCTATACCGGATGTTCCCCGTCTCAGAGATGCCCGCGCTCATGGTGATCATGCCGCTGGCCTATTTTCATAATCAGGAGGGCGGTTATCCGATGGGCGGCTCATTGCATTTTGCGCAGGCAATCGCAAACCGCCTCACACATCTGGGCGGCGGCATACAATACGGCGCGCGCGTCCGCAGAATCATCGTGGACAATGGCCGGGCATCCGGTGTCGAAACTGAGGCCGGGGAAACGTTTGACGCGGACATCGTCATCTCGGCATGCGACGGCCGGTCCACGCTGTATGACATGCTGGGCGGGCAGTACGTGCCCGGCGAATGGAAAAGGATGTTTGAAACCCCCATGCTGTGGCCGCCCATTGTATGCGTGAGCCTGGGGGTCAACCGCGACCTTTCCGGCGAAGTGGAGCTCCAGGCGTTCAAGCTCGACGCTCCCGTCGAAATCTGCGGCACCAAAAAGCAATGGTTTGACTATTGCCACTATTGCCAGGATCCTGCGTTCGCCCCCAAGGGAAAAAGCTTTATCGCCATGCAGTTTGATTCCGACTACGCTTATTGGAAGGCGCTGGTTTCAGACAAAGCCGCATACCGGCTGGAAAAGCAGCGCGTGCTCGATACGCTGATCGGCGCGCTTGAAACGCAGCTGCCGGGCATACGGGAGCAGATCGAGGCGGCCGATGTGGCGACGCCCCTCACGTGGGAGCGCTACACAGGCAACTGGATGGGTTCATATGAGGGCTGGCTTCCCGCCAAGGATATTTTTGGCAAATTCCTGCCGCGCCGGCTGCCGGGGCTTTCCGGTTTTTATATCACCGGCCAATGGACTTTTCCGGGCGGCGGCGTGCCCATGTGCATCGCCCAGTCGAGAAAGCTCGCCAAAGAGATCTGCGAAGTGGACGGCGTTTTATTTGCGGCGCGTTCATGCGCTGGCGGCTGAGTCACGCCGGTGTATGCAGAACTGCCCTCAATATCGGAGCCATCCGCGCCCGGCAGTATCTTAAGGAAGCTGCCTTATTGCCCCGCATCAACAACACGCCGCCGCTCTGCTTTTTTCAAATTAGTTCCACAAGCGTTTTGCCGTCCGGTTTGATATAATCACCAAAAAGGTTCGTGTCAATTCGCGGTGGAGGATACACTGTATGACATACCACAACATTGAGAGAAACCGGCTGGCCGGGCTTTATCATCATTTATGCTTCGTTCTTGGCATTCATCCGGATACCAATGAGCCCGTCATCGGTCAGCTGCGTAAAAAAAAGCTCAATGAGATACGGCAGATAATCGAAAGTTACTGCATCGACCCGGTTGATACGCTCTCCGCGTCCGCCAAAGCACGGCTTGCCCCGGATCAAAGCATCGCGGATATTCTGGCATACCTGAAAGCATGCCATCTGGACGAAGAGCTTTCCGGCAAACGCCGGCGGGATGAGTGGCTCCGTGTTGCTTCAGAGTTTGACGCGTCCACACAAAAAGCGCTTATAAAAATGATTGACGACGAGCTCCCGGGCCGCGACAAATCTTTTAAGGGCGATGAATATCTGGTCGAACACCTTGATTCCTTCTCGCTGAGCGTCGTCCTTGAGTCCGCTTCATTTTCCGACGGCTACAATCCCGACTGCGCGGCCACCGGCTTTGAGCTGTCAAAAGACGATAACGGATATTGCATCGAGTTCATTCTGGATGATTGGGAAACAGCCCCCCGGCCGATTGCTTTGCGTTTCAAAACCGCAAAGACCAAAATCACCTGCCACGATTATTCAAGCCTGCCCGATCCGTTGTATACGCCGTGGAGACTGGTCGCCCGAAGTCTGTGGGCGCTTCAAACCAAAAAAGAACAGCTTGGCATCGAATACTGCAACGCCGCCGAAAAGAAACTGCTGCCGCTTTGCGGTTTTACGCCCGTTATGTCCCTCTACAGCTCATCTGCCGATTCCGAAGCAGAGGGTCAGGGTGCCCGGGCGTTTGCGGCTTACGCCACAGCATCAGGCCATATAAAAATGGCGGCTTTAACCAACGAATACGCGTCATGCGGCAGCGCTAAACTGAAAAAAAGACTGCTCGCCCGCTTGCAAAAAGCGTTGACCGGCAAGGAGAGCGAGCGGTTATGCCGCCATATACTTGCCCAAATCAAAGCAGCGGCGTCCCAATACCCCAAAGAATCAGAACAAAACATTGATAAAAACCTGCTGCACTGGGCCAGAAGCCGTATTGCATCGGCCATGCACGCCCAGGGTTTTCAGGGCGACTATCCCCATTTTCGAAAGCTCTCCCCGCTGCGCGGTCTGCATGTGATCAATTTCAACAACATGCCGCACCTTCTTTTTAACGAGAAGCATATGGCCGGCTGTATCGACTGCTTTGAGGAAGCTTTTGGCGATTTGTTTCAGATCACCTTTGTCATCGGCACGGTCTTTCTAAAGAAGCATGAGCTTAATTCCTTTCAAACCATGGATTCGACGACCGCCTTTTTTCAAGACACCGGGAGAGTGAAAACCGGTATATTGCTGCTCGGCGTGGATGAATCGGACACCGTTGGTACAACAGAGTTTGACGAAGCCACGAATACAGCCATAAAAGCTGCCCAATGCATGAAGCTGACGCAAGAGGAACGCCGCTATCTGTTTGTGCGCAACCGGTTTACGCCTCTCGCCTCATTTGTTGTCTGGATGATCAGCGGCATGCTCTTTTCCCTGCTCTGGTGCATCATCTTTGGCTTAT
>CAZNVX010000448.1:0-2779 GCA_964576225.1 uncultured Christensenellaceae bacterium | reverse complement strand
TCATGGATTCTTCAGTCATCGTGTATTCTGCGTCCATGTCTGCCACCGTCAGATCGGCCGGCGCGCCTTCTTCAATAACCCCTCCGGCAACGCCGATAATCCGCGCCGGATTCACCGACAGCAGCCGTGAAAGTGCGTCCGTGTCATCTGTCAGATATGTCACGGCCAGTGAGAAAGCCGTCTCAAAGCCGGAAATACCGGATGCCGCCAGCGCAAACTCAATGCACTTCTCGTCCTTATGATGCGGCGCATGGTCGGTTGCAATGCAATCTATCGTTCCGTCAAGCAGGCCTTCCTTAACCGCGTTCACGTCGTCCGGTGTGCGCAGCGGCGGGT
Organism: uncultured Christensenellaceae bacterium; assembly: GCA_964576225.1. Taxonomy (GTDB): domain Bacteria; phylum Bacillota; class Clostridia; order Christensenellales; family SZUA-584; genus SZUA-584. The sequence continues at coordinate 2,443 of CAZNVX010000448.1, read as the reverse complement.
TCACTCTTGTTCTGGCGTCATAGGTTTTGCACAGGCTGTCATCAGCAGCGAAATAGTGCGGCGCTGTCTCGCACGTCACACGGACGCCGCGTTTCTTGGCCGCGCGAATCATTTCCACGCCACCGCGTGTGGATACGTGCTGGATGTGGACATGCAGGCTGTCCGTTTCAGCAAGAATCAGATCCCGCGCAATCATGGTTTCTTCAGCAGCACGTGAACACCCGGGCAGCCCCAGCAGCATCGAGTTGTATCCTTCGTTCATCACACCCCGGCCAGTTATGTCAAGGCTTTCTTCATGCGCCATGATGAATTTGCCGAAGCTGGCGGCGTATTGCATGGCAGCACGCATCATGGCCCCGTTTTCGATTGGTCTTCCGTCATCAGAAAACGCAACGCATCCCATTTCGGCCAACTCGCCCATCTCAGTAAGCTCCTTGCCGCCAAGACCGCGCGTGGCCGCGCCGACAGGGTATACCTTCACGCTGGCCTGACGCGCCTTGGCCATGACAAGGGCGCATACAGACGCGTTATCCACAGCAGGCACCGTATTGGGCATGCAGCACACGGCTGTAAAGCCGCCTTTGGCCGCAGCACGCGTACCAGACGCAATGTCTTCCTTGTATTCATGCCCGGGCTCCCGCAAATGGCAATGAAGATCTATAAAGCCCGGAAACACGGTGTTCCCCACTGCGTCGATCACAATGTCGGCGCCGCCAACGCTTTCTCCAATGGCTTTGATGCAACCGTCCTCTATTAGTATATCCTGCCGCCCGCACTTTTCACCGGCCGGGTTGGCCAGTATACCGCCGGTTATTTTAAGCGTCATCACTCTTCCTCCTCGTCAGCAGATACAGCAGCGCCATGCGCACCGCCACACCACTCGTCACCTGCTCATTGATGACAGAGTTGTCGGAATCCATGACCGCGCTTGAGAGCTCAACGCCCCTGTTGACCGGACCGGGATGCATGATCATAATGTCATTCTCACAGATATTGAGCGTGTCTTCATTGACACCGAAAAAGCGGTGATACTCGCGCAATGTGGAAAGAAATGCCCCTTCCAGCCGCTCCTTCTGTATGCGCAGCCCCATCACCACATCAGCGTCGCGCAGCGCATGCTCAAGCGAGCTGGTGACCACAGCGCCTGTGTGTTCAATTCCGGGAGGCAGCAGCGTCTTCGGGCCGCATAATGTAACCGCCGCACCCATGCGCGTAAGACCCCACAGGTTGCTGCGCGCCACACGGCTGTGATAAATGTCTCCGATGATGGAGACCTTAAGCCCCTCGATATATCCAAAGTGCTCCCGCATGGTGAACATATCGAGCAGCGCCTGTGTGGGGTGCTCGTGATACCCGTCGCCCGCATTGATCACGCTGCCTGAAAAATTATCGGCCAGAAACTTTGGGGCGCCTGCGAGCGGATGACGGATGATGATGACATCCGTTCCCATCGCCTCAACTGTCTTGCCGGTGTCCAGCAGTGTTTCGCCCTTTTTGACGCTGCTCGTGGACACGCCAAGGCTGCTGACAGTCGCGCCCAGGTATTTACCCGCCAGCTCAAAGCTCAAACGAGTTCGGGTGCTGTCCTCATAAAACAGTGTGACGATGGACTTACCCTGCAGATGCGGCATTTTCTTCGCGTTCTGTGCCAGCAGCTGTTTCATCGTTGCCGCAGAGTCAAGTATCAGCTTGATCTCCTCTGCCGGCATCTCATACAGGCCAAGCAGGTCTTTGTTTCGCAGTAACATTTTATTCTTCCTTTTTTATGAGGGGCGGCACAAGGCCGCCCCTAAAACCAACCTCTATTCGGATGCCTGTTCTTTCGCCTGATCAAACTTCTCCGGCAATATGGCGTTAAGGATAATGCCGACAAACGCTGCCAGCGCCACACCAGATATCGTAAAGTTTTCGTTCACAGCAATCGTGACGCCGATGCCGACCACCAGCGTGATGGACAGTATCAGCAAATTGCGGCTGCTGGTAAAGTCCACCTTGGCCTCGGCCATGGTGCGTATGCCGATTGCGGAGATCATACCAAACAGCACGATGCTCATGCCGCCGATAATCGGCGCGGGTATGGTCTGCAAAAACGCGCCGAAGTAACCAATGAGCGACAGCACCAGCGCGTACACAGCCGCGAGGCGAATCACCTGAGGGTTGTAATTCTTTGTGACTGCCAGCACACCGGTGTTTTCACCGTATGTGGTGTTGGCCGGGCCGCCGATCAGACCCGCGAACATTGTGGCCACGCCGTCGCCGATCAGCGTCCGGTGCAGGCCCGGATCTTCAAAAAAGTTCTTGCCAACCACAGCGCCGTTGGTGGTGATATCTCCGATATGCTCCATAAACGTTGCGATTGATATGGGTGCGATAATGAGTATTGCCGAACCGCTGAACTTGGGAAGATGGAAAGCGGGCAGCTGAATAATGCTCGCGCTCTGAA
>CAZNVX010000447.1:0-2780 GCA_964576225.1 uncultured Christensenellaceae bacterium | reverse complement strand
AGCAGCGCGGCAACACCGGCCAGTTCCATCATGGCGGCCGAAGCGATCCGACTCACGGTGGCCAATCTGAAAAACGCAATCGAGCATCCGGATGATATCGAGGCCCGCAGTGCGATGGCCTGGGCCAACACATTGGCCGGCATTGCCATTTCCAATGGCGGCACCATCGCGATACACGGCATGGCGCATCCGATTGGCGGGCATACCGACGCGCCGCACGGTGCCACCCTGAGCGCTGTCGCGCCGGCCATACTCACGTACACCTGGAAGGGCTGTCCGAAGGTCTACGCGGAGCTGGCGAAGCTGCTGGGGGCAGAAGATGGCGACGAGCAAACGCTCGCAGCCGGATGCGGGCAGACGCTGCGCAGTTTCCTGCACTCAGTCGGGCATGATATGGCGGCGGGTGCTCTGGGCGTCACCAAAGAGATGATCCCCATGCTGGCGAAAGACGCCTTCTTTACAATGGGCGGCGCGATGGGCAACACCTGGATGAAGCTGGATGAAAAGGACGCGGCCAAAATCTACGAGATGGCGCTATAAAGCTTCCGCAGGGCATACATGCAAACAAGAAAAATCACAGAGGTGCAGGAGACCGGCCTGCACCTGTCTGTATCAAGGAGAGCTGCCATATTGCACCGATTAAACAGACAAGATATCGCGCTTTCGGCATCCGTGTCGTGTTTTGACCTTTATCACATTCAGTCGGATATGGAGCAGGTCAACAGCAGCGCGGTGTCTTTTTTACACTTCGACGTGGTCGATGGACGATTCAATGAATGCTTCATACTGGGAACGCCGACGCTGGCAGCCATCAGGCCGCACACACGGCTGCCCATTGAGGCGCATCTGGCGGTGTATGAGCCGATACGCTTTGTTGACCAGTATGCGGCATGCGGCGCGGATTATATCGCTGTACATGCTGAGGCGGACAGCAAAGACGGCATACTTGAGTGCTTCGAGGCCATTCGCCGCGCCGGTGCCGAGCCGGTGCTGGCGCTGCGTGCCGAGACGGAAGTGGAAGACGACATACTGACGCTGGCGCGGCATGTGACGTGGATACTCAAGCTGACGGTCGATCCGGGATATGCCGGGCAGGCCATCAAGCCGGCGGCGTTTGAGTCGATCCGCAGGCTGCGCAGCGCGCTCACAGAAGAAGGCCTTGATATCGGCATACAGGCGGACGGCAACGTGAATGTGCAGACGATACCCCAATTGGTGCGCGCGGGCGCGGATATGCTGACTGGCGGCACATCCGGTTTGTTTGTTCGAGATTCATCGGTTGCTGACAACGCCCGGTGCCTTCTTGAAGCGGCGAGACAGGCGGCATTGAATGATTGAACCTCATCCTTTGCGTTAACAAATGATAGCGGCAGAGTGAAAAACCAAAATACAGAAAAGGAGCGTTTTTCAGTTGGTCGAATTAAAGAGCATAACAAAGACATACGGACCGGTTTGCGCCCTTAAGGGTGTGTCGTTCAAGGTGGATAAAGGCGGCATAGTGGGCCTTCTTGGCCGCAACGGAGCCGGGAAAACAACCACGATGAACATCATCACCGGATACATTTCCGCCACAGAAGGCTCCGTGACAATAGACGGGCATGACGTTGGCAAAGATCCGCGTGCGGCGAAAAAGCAGATTGGTTATCTGCCTGAGCACCCGCCGCTTTATACCGACCTCACGGTTGAAGAATACCTGGCGTTTGCCTGTCGGCTCAAGGATGTAAATAAGATGCGGATCAAAACGGAGATCGACCGCGTGCTTGAAGCGGCGCATATTGCAGATGTGAAGAAACGGTTGATCGGGAACCTCTCTAAAGGCTACCGGCAGCGGGTGGGTCTGGCGCAGGCGCTGTGCGGTCTGCCGGAGCTGATTATACTGGATGAACCCACAGCCGGCCTTGACCCTAAGCAAATCATTGAGATACGCAGCACCATCAAGGAGCTTGGCAAATCCCATACGGTGATCCTTTCTTCTCATATACTCAGTGAAGTGGCCGACATTTGTGAAAAGGTAATAATCATTAATCATGGAGAGATCATCAAGCAGGATCGCGTGGACAACCTGACGCGGCAGGCAGGCCAGACGGCCCGTCTGCTGGTGAGGCTTAACGGCACGGAACAGACCGCCCGGCGCATATTAACGCTGCCGGACGTCCGGATTGAATGCCTTGGTCAGAAAGAGGCAGACACCGTGGACTTTCTGCTTGAAGGCGGCGGCCGCGATCTGCGCGCCGACGTTTATGATGCCGTGAAAGCTTCTGATGCAAGGCTTTTGCTGATGCGGCCGTTATCGCCCACGCTGGAAGAAATCTTCATTGCACTGACGGACGGCGGGGAGGAAGAAAAATGAAAGCGGTTTTTCAAAAAGAGGTGACGACCTATTTCAACACCATGATCGGTTACGTTTACATGGGCGTGTTCTTGTTTTTCAGCGGCCTGCTGTTCAATATGAAAAATATTAATCAGGGGTCGGCCAGCATATCGGAGCTGTTCGGCAGTCTGTTTTTTGTGCTGATACTGCTGACGCCTTTTCTGACAATGCGTCTGATGGCTGAGGAGAAGAAAACAAAGACCGATCAGATGCTGCTCACTTCACCCGTTCCGGTGCGCTCCATCGTGCTGGGCAAATACTTTGCCGCGGTGTTCGTGCTCGCGCTTTCTATGGCGGCCACACTGCTTTATGTGCTGATCATCGCCGTATTCTCCAGCCCGTATTTGGGAGAGATACTGCTGGGCTACTTGGGTTATCTGCTGCTTGGCGGCGTGTGCATTGCGATCGG
>CAZNVX010000446.1:0-2781 GCA_964576225.1 uncultured Christensenellaceae bacterium | reverse complement strand
TCGGTGGATTGTCCGAAAACTGGTATTTAATTTTTTCAACATCATAACTAAACTTATTTTTATCAAATGCAAGGGCTGTCACATTTAGCTTCTTGGTTTGCCCCATATGATGAAGTGTTCGCAATACGGAGTTATGCTCAAATGGGGAGATGTAAACATTGCAACTATCAGGTAGCCAAATACCACGGAGAACTAAATTCAGGGCTTCTGTTGCCGTATTCGTAAAAACAACACGCCTATTCGGACAATGATTGAGTGATAGCAAAAGCCCTCTCGTTTCCGCTACCAAAGCAGATGCTTTTGCCGCGAGCTTATGCTGGCCACGACCCACATTGACACCATATTCACGATAGAACTTATCGGTGAATATATAGACGTCTTCCGGTTTCGGGAAAGTTGTGGCGGCATTATCAAAATAAGCTGTTTTATCCAAAATATTCACCTCATTCAACAATGCTTTTGAAGAAGATCCATAAGCACTTGCCGTTTCTCCTGTTCTGTAATGGAATGTCCCATTTCCTCAATCGCGTTCTCCAAATCATTAAACAGCAGTTTCGCTTTTTTCCCATACTCGGCTTTTCCGAAGGTCTTTACTACTTCAACACCGTTTTCATCAGCAAAGGCGATTTTATAAAAGCTCACGCCATCCGTTTCCACTGTTTGTTTCGACGAATTATAGTCATCAACGTTTTTCTTGAACGCTTTCAAATCATCAAGAAAAACAGTAATTGTATCTGCATTCCAATCCTCAATACGCAACGAGGTAATCGTTTTTGCCAAACGTTGTATGAACACCGATTCATCATTGCTCACTACAGCCATGATATTAATGATGCGATTTTCATTGCCGGGGAACAAGTATTGCAATGTGTTTTCAGACAAGGATTCGTACCAGTCTTTTACGGCAGAAGCAAGACTTCCATTATTGTTCCCGCTAGTCAATATCGCCCTGACATCGCCTATCAAAGTCTTAATCAGATTTTGCACTGCATTATCTCGTTCTACCTTAATTTTTTCTATTAACGGCACAGCATTGGCAAGATATTGTTGCGTGCCAAGGATGCTGAATATATTTTCGAGTAGGTATTCTCTGGGGTTGTTATCGAGCTGTTTAAGGCTATTTATAAACTTCCTGTTGCGGCTGTTTAATTCTTGGAACTTGCCATTGCCCTCATAGTTTTTTGACAACTCCTTTGAATACTTCGGCAGATTCATATACCATCTTTTCATTGCGAGCAGAACGAACGAGAAACCATTGTAAGCTCTTTCGTGTTCGGAAGCCTCTTTGCTGAACAGTTTTTCAAGCCCTGCCAAATAGGTTGCCTTATCCTCATTCCAATCTTCGAGTATGACAGAATAGTCCTCTGGTGATTCGTTGATTTCATTCAGCAAGTCTGGCGTTATCCTAACTTCGTTCGAGCCGTATCTGATTACAAGCGTTTGCTTAACTTGCCGCAAAACCGCAGCAATATATATTGGGATGATTCCTCGCTTCAAACCAAGCCCTCTTTTTGGTGACGTGAGTTCGTGATACAAAGACTTAAACGCACTGCCTCCGCTATTGTTTGCCTTGCAGAAGAACTCTTGGATGACACTCAACATCGCTCGGACTCTTTTATTTTCGGGTTCGAGATTAAGTGATGGGGCACTTTCGTGGTTGATGAGTATCCCCGTCTGAATCAATGTGCTTCTCATTATTGACACATCTTGCCCTGTGCCAGTAAGCCCTAAATCGGGTAGCAGCTCTGCTGCGAGCAACCCCGCTAAAATCTTTGTCCGGCTATTTATAACCTGTGTCGGAAGATTGTTTTTATTGATTGATTCATTATTGATGATAGGGGTGTTGTGGAAAATGCGCTCGCAGATCTCCGACAACTTCTCAGACAATTGAGACCTGCGATAAATCGCGCATTGTTCCCCTTGATAATAATATGTCGCACCCCAGTTTTCAGGATGAGCGAAAGTGTTGATGTAGCTAGCAATTACTTCTGCCAAATCGTCCAAATAAATATCGTATTCATCAGAAAGTAAATCATCATCTTCAACTAACTGTCGGAGAGTTTTCACGGCCTCATATTCAAAAGCCATCTTCTCAATGTCTAAATGGCTGTTCGGCACGATAAAGACGATCCTATCCGTACTACGGGTGTTATTGCCAACCGCTTCCTTGATTCGGTTGATTTCAGCCTTGCTTTTGGGAATGACAGCAAAAACTACACCGTCCGCATCACTATCAGCAATACGTAGTTCCCAATTTTCTACGTCAAAGAAATCTTTGCTGTCAATGAAATTGAAGTCAAAGAAGCGCGTTATCTCAAATTCGTCATTGTATCTCGTCGGATACAGATAACTATCAAAAACAGAGTGATTGAGGATGTCTTTAACGCGTAAATTCGCTCTATTATTTTCAATGAATTTGGCAATCTCAGCGGGGATGTCGACCCCGCTGCTCTCCTTGATTTTAAGGTAGTTATTGCTACGTTTAAGATAAACAATACAGTCTTTCTCAATAAGCTCTGCCAGTGCTTCATTGATAGCCTTTACATTACCTACACTGTCAAGGAAAGCATCGCAAATGATGTTAACCATCGGCGGCAACTTCTCGAATTGCTCGATAAGGTAAATCAATGCAATAGTTTTAAGAATTTTTGAACCAAGAGAACCTGCCTCAACTCTGGCAAGAACATTCGTCGTCAACTTGTATAACTTATGAGCTTCGCTTGTGTACGGCTCTTTTCGCAGCAGTAGCTCGAAATAATCGTACAGGTAATCTGGTGTTAG
>CAZNVX010000445.1:0-2788 GCA_964576225.1 uncultured Christensenellaceae bacterium | reverse complement strand
ATCCAGTTATAAAAACGAATACGGTCGTTCGTCAAAAATCTCATTAACTCGTGCAGCGCATCAGGGTAGTCATATGGCCAAAGCAAAAGGTTGTCGTTCCCCATCAACTTAAAGGCGTCCATTGTAATCCCGATAAAGTTATTTCCGGTAAACGGGTTAAAGCCGGTGTCCGTCAGGAAGTTATCATAGTTGCCCACGCGCACCGGGAGTATGTCACCGAATATTTCTTCCAGTGCGTTTTTCAGCGCGAGCGTCTCTTCCCGGTCCACTTCAAACGTGCGCTGTTTCAACTTGTGTAAATCATCCGGGGTGTGTATCGGGAAGTTGGACATATAGCCCATTGAACTCTCGGCATGATGCTCAATAATCGGCACGCCATAATCGCTGCGATACAGCTTCCACGGAATGCGGAAGTATTTCTCCAGGACAATATCATCGCCGAGATCGTTATACTGCTTAATCCCGTAGATAAGCGTTTTTTCGACATTGCGCAGCAGCTCATTTTTGCACTGCAGCTCCGCATCTGTTACGAAACCCGATACAGCAAAAGTCTCGAACAATACCATCGGACGTTCGGGCTTGAGGTCACGAAGCGCTTTCCATTGCCTTTTCCTTGTCTGCATTTCGTCGCTGCCAGCGATTTCGACCCATTGCTCCACAAGCTGCCGCAACCTGAGTTTTTCTTTTTGGCTGACGTGAACTATACTCGATTTCTTTGCATCACCTTCATGGATGTTGCTCATGACCGTGTAATCCATCAGTTTCCCCCCCCGTCTGAAATGGTTACTTGTCGTATACGCCATATTTGTACATTGCCGCAAGCATTGCATCATAATTTCTGAGCGGGATATCATTCATGATGCTGTGGTTGGTGGATAGTATATATCTGCCGCCCACCATAAGCTTTTCAAGATGCTCTTTAACCTCCGCATCAACCTGCTCCGGCGTACCGAACGCAAGCGGGCCCGCAATGTCAATATTGCCGCTGATTGTTATTTTGTCGCCGTATTTGCGTTTGATCTCGTAGATGTCGTTACTGTACGGCTCTATCGGGTTGATGCAGTCCACACCCAGCTGCATGAGGATGTCATCAAAAATACACGTCACGTTACCGCAGGAATGGAACATCACGGGCACGCCCGCCTCTTTGGCCGGCTTGACGAGCTTTTGCATTCTTGGCAGCCATAATTCTTTGAACAGGCCGGGCTCCAGGAAAGTTCCTTGTTTAAAGCAGACATCGTCCGCAAGGAACAGAAAGGTAATCCCCGCATCCAGTGCAATATCGATTGCATGCAAATAGAAGTCCACACAGATATCCATCAGCTTTTCCGCAAACTCTCTATTTGTATATATGTTAACAAAAAAATCGTTAAACCCGCCAAGGAACTGATAAGCAGATTGAAAGAATGCACCCGTCAGGTAAAACATGCCCACGCCTGTGCCTTCGGTGGCTTTTCTATACAAATCAAAGTATTCCTTTCTGGGCGCCAGGTCAAGCTCCCAGTTGGGCATGACTGCCTTTTCAAGGTCATCAAAATCCTTAAGCCGCCCGTCGTTAATGATATGCAGATTCCCTTTGTCATCTTGATATTTGATGGGCGTCCAAATAGATTCGAACCCGATCACGTCCTGCCCCGTATAGTTGACAATTTCGATATAATCATGCGGGTTCATAGGGGGGGTAAAAAAGGTATCATCCGATGCCCCGCGCGATGCCGCGAGCGTTGAACCGACATTTCTACCCAATATCGCCTCAACCACCTTGTCTTCAATCACCACTTCAAAGTGCGGAACCCTGTCTGTCTTTTCTCCCAGCAGAGCCGCTCTTGTCCTCTCTTTATCCGGCTTTCTAAGCTTATCCATCATCATAAACATCCTTTCTTGCCCATTAATGCAATTAATTTTGTAATCACGCTGTCAGCCAGCAAATAATGCCCTTTGCAATTCAAATGAACCCCGTCATCTTCCAATAATTCTTTTGAATGATATGAATTGTAAATATCTCTCATGTCATTTACTAAAACCTCGGGCAGATTGGCACATCTGCATATGATTTCGTTAAACTCATTATAATCGCGTTCGTTGATTGTCCAGTTTCCATTTTTATAAGTATCCGTATCAAGGAAGTATGGCGGCAAAGTAGAAATAACAACGCTTGTTTTATGCTGGATTAACGCAGTCAAAAGATACTTCAGGTTGTCGCCGAATTCCCCAGGGCTGAGATTGCTTTTCCCGTAAATGAATTTTGAGCGCCGCACACCGTTTGTGCCTAGCATAATATGTGCATATTTCGCCTCCCGGCTTAACACCCTAATATAGAATTCATCAACAAAATCCGTTGTTCTCCAGCCACTGACCCCAGCGTTAATAAAACAAAGATTGTGTTCATAGGAGAATACTTTCCTGATTATGTTTGCATAGCTTAACCGATCGCTCGTTATCGAATCGCCAATAAAGATAATCTTATCATCCTGGGCTGTTTGTACTAAAGAAGAATATCTTTTTTTCGCATCCAGCCTCCCCGCCTGCGATTCGATGATTCTGTCGTATTCTTGTGTATGTTCTGTTATAATATTTTCACAGATGTTCAATGCACGACTTATGCGCCAAACGTCACTTTCAGAGATGTCTTCCTTTAGCCAATTCTGAAAATTATATCTTATTTTTTCCTGTTCCATGATATCTTTCATAAGTAAACTCTCAAAATCAGCAACCTTTAGCAATAAAACCGACTTATCTCTGATTCCACCGCGATCAACAAACGGTCTTTGTCTGAACAGCGGCTTTA
>CAZNVX010000444.1:0-2788 GCA_964576225.1 uncultured Christensenellaceae bacterium | reverse complement strand
ACGCCAACCACGGTTTCAATTCTTTTCAGCTCATGCAATTCAATACCGATCACCTTTTCGCTGAGGCCGGTGGAGCAGGGATTGCCGTCGATATCGATGTGCCGGCCGCAAAGGTTGCCCACAGCGCCCAGGCTCGTGATGTTCTCGGTATCCTCCCGGGAGATGTTGCCGCTCTTGTAAATGGCGCTGAATTCGGCGCGGTTGGACCCAAGGCCGATAATGGCGATATCGATGCGGCTAAACATTTTGAAATGTCGGGCAATGTTCGGTTCTTCCAGAAGCAGATCTTTGAGCACCCGGCTCTGTACAAGCATCGGCGCCTGGATGATATAGCTTTTGCCGTTGAGCGAAACGGCCAGCTTTTTTGCGAGATCCTGACCGTCGGTATCGATGCTTTTGGCGCTCAGACCGCCCACCATCTGGATCACGTTGGCGCATACGGTATTCCGCGGGCGGAAATTGTTCACGACGTAATACAGCGTTGTGCCCCAGGAGACGCCGACCAGCATGCCGCTTGCGATGATGCTCTCAATGTATGCAGCGGCCTCCAGGCCCACGCTGTTTTTGCTGAGTTCTGTGTGCGGGAGAGACGGCACAACGATCGCCTTTTTGAGGCCGTATTGCTCTTTGAGCGCCTCTGCGAGCGCATGCCCGTGCGGCTTTATATAGTTGATCCGAAACTCAACGATTTTCTGCTCCACACAGGTTTTTAGCAGCTTTGATATGTTTGCGCGCGACATTGATACGGCAGCGGCGATTTGCTCCTGTGACATCCCTTTTATGTAGTACATGTCGGCTATCTGCTCCAGCAGCATGCGCCTTTCAAGCATCGGATCGTTCATATGAGCTTCCTTTCATCGATGATATTATATCCGCTGCGGTAGCAAATGTAAACACGCAACGTGTAGGCGGAGGATTTGAGTGCGAGAAGACGCCGAAAAGAGTGGATATCTTATGAAAAGGCGGCACAAATGTTCCAAAACACCATAGCAAATTGACCAATGATCGTGAGGGGAGTATAATACAAATGTTAATACGGTTAACAGAGTAACGATTATATCGCGAAAGAAGCGGAAGGGATGTATGTTAGAATGAGACCAGACCGGGCAACGGCGACGGAAATGATGTATAAGCTGTATGCGGCGCGGATATTTGAGGAGCGTGTGAACGAAATGTTTATGCGCGGCATGATTCATGGTACGACCCATTTGAGTATCGGCCAGGAGGGCGTGGCTGTGGGAGCGATATACGCGGTGGCGAAAGATGATCTGATCATGAGCAATCACCGCGGCCACAGTCACTGCATTGCCAAGGATGCGGACATCAAAAAGATGATGTGCGAGCTGCTGGGAAGAAGCCCCGGCTTCTGCAAGGGCATGGGCGGCTCGATGCATATTGTGGATATCGAATCCCAAAACTACGGCGCGAACGGCATCATCGGGCCCGCCATCCCCATCGCGACGGGTATCGCATTGGCACTGAAAATGGACAAAGCCGGAAAGGTGATACTCGATTTCTTTGGCGACGGGACATCCAACGCGGGAGCCTTTCATGAAGCGCTGAACATGGCAGCGCTGTGGAAGCTGCCTATCATCTATATATGTGAAAACAACCAGTACGGCATGTCCACGCCGGTGGAGAAGACGGTATCGGTGCCGAATATTGCTGACCGGGCTGCCGCTTACGGCATTCCCGGCGTGGTGGTGGACGGCAACGATGTGTTTGCCATCATGGACGCTGTTGGCGAAGCGGCGGAGCGCGCGCGACAGGGGAAAGGCCCATCGCTGATTGAAGCAAAGACGTACCGGTGGCTGGGGCACTCAAAAAGTGACAAGCGTGCCTACCGCACGCGTGAGGAGGAGGAAGCCTGGAAGAAACGGTGCCCCATCAAACGGTTTGAGAGCTACATGCGCGACATCGGGTTTGCCGACGACGAGCTGAAGGCTCTCCGAGAGACGGCGGAAGGCAACATGAACGAGGCCGTTGAATTTGCTTTGAAGGCGCCGACAGCCACGCTTGAGGAAGCCAAAGCGCTGGTGTACGCTTAAAGGAGAGAAGAATGGCACAGATCACATTGAAACAGGCGATATCAGACGCGCTGCGTGAGGAGATGCTGCGTGATGAAAAGGTATTTTTGCTGGGTGAGGACATGGGCGTATACGGGGGCTGTTTTGGCGTGACCAAAGGCTTTCTGGAGGAGTTTGGCGAGGACCGGATTATTGACGCGCCCATTGCGGAGAGCGGCTATACATCGATGGCGGTGGGGGCGGCCATGGCAGGATACCGGCCGGTGGTCGAATATATGTTTTCAGATTTCGTGGCGGTGGCGATGGACGCCATCGTCAATCAGGCGGCAAAGCAGCGCTTTATGCTGGGCGGGCAGGTGAAGATACCCTTGGTGATGCGCACACCCGCAGGCTCGGGCAGCGGCGCGGCAGCGCAGCATTCGCAGTCTCTGGAGACATGGTTCTGCCATGTGCCGGGCTTAAAGGTGGTTGCGCCGTCCACGCCGTACGACGCGAAGGGGCTGCTTAAAGCCGCCATACGCGACGACAACCCGGTGCTGTTTTTTGAGCATAAAATAGGCTACAGCGTGAAAGGAGAGGTGCCGGAGGGGGAATATCTGCTGCCTATCGGCAAGGCGGACGTGAAGCGGCCGGGGAAGGACCTGACGATCATCAGCTATTCATACACGCTGCAGAAGGCATTGAAGGCGGCGGAGATGCTGGAAAAGGACGGGGTTGATGCCGAGGTGGTTGATCTTCGGACGCTGTCCCCGCTGGATACG
>CAZNVX010000443.1:0-2791 GCA_964576225.1 uncultured Christensenellaceae bacterium | reverse complement strand
TAGTGATCCGCTGCATGGAGCCGGTGAGCCTTGACCGTGTGGTAAGGGAAAAGGGGTTCATTCACCAGATCAAATGGGATGGCGTGCGCGGCGTGGCGGTGCTCGGCGGCGGATGCGTGAGGGTGTTCGGCAAGAGCGGACGTGAATGCACGCTTCAATATGCCGAGCTTTCTGTGCTTCTCCGGCAGACGGACGCAATGCAGGCGGTGATCGACGGCGAGATCGTCGCGTTTGCGAACGGCAAACCGTCTTTTTATCACGTGCTGCAGCGCAGCCGGTCAAAAGGAGGCCGCCACGCATCGCGCTGCCCTGTGCGGTATATTGCGTTCGACCTGCTTGAGCTGAACGGGCGCGATCTGCGTCGGTATCCGCTTGAGGAACGGCAGTCACGGCTTGCGGCACATTTTACCGCCAGCCCGGTGGCCGCTCTGGCGGATGATTTTAGTGACGGGGACGCGCTGTTTGACCTGATGAAAAGGGAGAGCATGGAGGGAATCGTATCCAAACGGCTGGGAAGCACGTATTCGCCGGGTAAGAACCATCGCGACTGGTTCAAGACCAAGACCGCAAAAAAGATTCTGTGTGTGGTGACAGGGCTGCGCCTGCGCCATGAACAGCCGGCGTCACTGGAACTGGCGGTATACCGCGACGGCGTGCTGACGCCGGTGGGACACGCAGGCTCGGGGCTGACAGATGAGGCGCGGCGTCGTCTTCTAGAATATGCGTCCAAAGAAAACGCAAACATAGGCGCCGATATGATGCGCGTCCTGCCAGACATTACGTGCTGGGTGAGGTTTGCGGAGTGGACGGCAGACGGCACGATGCGGCATCCGGTGCTGCTGGGGTTTTCCGACAAACCGGCGGAGGAAGCGACAGGAGAGGAGCACTGCCTATGATGCTGTCTGTGAAGGGGCGCGACATCACGCTCAACAACCCGGACAAAATGCTCTGGCCGGATATCGGCATCAACAAGACGGGGTATCTGAAAGCGCTGGCCGCGCTCGCGCCGTATCTGATTCCGCATACGGTCGGCAAGCCGCTCACCTGTCTGCGTTATCCGGACGGCGTAGCGGGTGATTTCTTTTATCAGAAAAGGCCGCCCAACGGCAAACCCGAGTGGGTGAAAACGGTGGATGCGGACGGAGACGCGTTCGTCGATCTCAACAGCCTGGAGACGTTGGTGTGGCTGGGGACGCTGGCCTGTTTGGAATTTCACACACCTTTCGGCAACCCGGACCGCTCGCTCACAGCCTTGGTGTTTGATCTGGATCCCTCAGAGGGGCAGACGTTTGAAGACGTGCGGGGCTGCGCTCTCATCGTGGGCGACACGCTAGAAGCACTCGGCGTAAAAAGCTTTGCCAAAACCTCCGGGGCATCCGGCCTACAGGTATACATTCCGGTACGCCGCATGACGTTTGACGAAGGACGGCGCATCAATGCGTTTTTCGGACAGTATTTTGCAGCCACGCATCCAAAGGAAATCACGATAGAACGCATTGTGAAAAACCGCGGCCGCCGATTGTATTTCGACTATCTGCAGATGGGGCCGGGAAAGAGCATCGTGTCCGTTTATTCGCCCCGTGCCGTACCGTGCGGCGCGGTATCAATGCCGGTGGAGTGGGACGAGCTGGAGCGGGGCGTGATGCCGTGTGACCTCAACCTGTCAAACGCAGCGGAGCGTCTCGAAAAAAAAGGGGATTTGTTCGCGCCCATGCTGACGGAGGGCGTGGCGGTTCCGGCACTGGAGGAAGTATTGACACGCGGCGGGGCTTGACAGGCTAACGGCAGGCTGGTAAATTGTATACTATAAACGGCAAAGGAGATTAGATCCGCGAATGAAGATGCAGTAATCCGACAATTGAAAGGCTTCGGCCGATTTTAAAGGGATTACTGTATGCAAATATGGAAAGCAAGGCGGGCTCTGGACCGCATGGGTATGCGTGCATGCCGTAATCCTCTCTGTGAAAGGAGTGGATTTTTTTGTTATTGGAGTTAAAAGGTCTGGAAATGAGCTTCGGGTCAAGGCAGTTGTTTTCGCTGGAGCGGCTCGCGGTGTACCGGGGCGACAAGGTGGCGGTGGTGGGTGCAAACGGATCGGGCAAGACGACGCTGCTGCGTCTGATTGCAGGAAAAGCGCAGCCGGACGCGGGAACCATCACCGTGCGCGGCCATGTGGGCGTCATACCGCAGCTGGCAGCACCGGAAAACGCAGCGGCGGGTGTGCGGGAAGCGGTACGCATGGGCTTTGGCCTGAACGGCGCCCACAGCGGAGGCGAGCAAACCTGCGCGCTGATTGCCGACGCGTTTGCGCGGCAGCCTGATCTGCTGCTGGCCGACGAGCCGACGACCAACCTCGATATGGACGGCATTGAACGGCTGGAGCGCATGCTGCGCACGTTCCCGGGCGGTCTGCTGCTGATATCGCACGACCGGGTGCTGCTGGAGAACGTGTGCACGAAGGTGCTGGATCTGGACGGCGGCGTGTTCACGCTGTACCATTGCGGCTTGCGCAGCTATCTTGAGCAGAAGGAGAAGGAAAAGGCGTCCCATCAGGCGCGGTATGAAGCGTTTGCCGCCGAGCGTGACCGTTTGGGCATGGTGGCGGCCGTGAAAGCGCGGCAGTCTGGCGCCGTCAAGAAAGCGCCCAGGCGTATGGGCAACTCAGAAGCGCGGCTGCATAAAATGGGCGGGCAAAAGCAGAAGGAGAAGCTGGACCGCGCCGCCAAATCGGCAAAAACCCGTATGGAGCAGCTCGAAAAGGTGGAGAAGCCGTGGCGTCATAAGCCCATCG
>CAZNVX010000442.1:0-2809 GCA_964576225.1 uncultured Christensenellaceae bacterium | reverse complement strand
AATCGCCGCCATGTTGTCCTTGTTTCCAATTTGCAGGATGACCTCGTAGAAAAGTTTTTCCTGTTTGCCGGTACGGATTTTTTCATAATAATCATCAATTCGCCGGTCGGCTCGTTTCTGTTTTGCATTGTACTGTACCGCTGGAGCGCATCGTCGAACAAATTGTGGTATACTTCCTTTATCGGCTCATTGCAATAGGTGATGTTCTGAGCGGTGCGCTCACTATCTATATTTGCGGCCTTGAACTTGCGACTGTTGTGGCTGACTGAACCTTTTCCAAGCATCACGCTGATGGTTCGCTTCATCAATTCTCCTTCCATTCCATTCCGGCGCAGCCGGGGTTTTGTTACTTTTGTCAAAAGTAACGCAAAAGCACTTTTGACAGCCTGCGGCCATCAAAAGATGCTATTGCGCCCTACGGGGTGGTTATGGGGCTTTGCCCCGCCATCTGCGGATGGCTCCCCAGTGCTCATCACCCTTTGAAAAGGGTGGCCGCAAGGCTAACCTAAACTTTATTCACTCGCCGTTAGGCAGGAGGAATGGCGCTGCCACCCCTCCGATGTTGAGTGTTATCCGTGGCGCGACGTCAAGGGGTTCGGGTTGTATTGTCTTGCGACAATCTCCACCCGCAGGTATGCCCCCTTGACTTTGCACCCGCTCCCGTGACGGTCGTGTCGATAGTGACGATATTTTACATACCGCCACCACTCCCCAAAATACCGTCACGACCGTCATAATCGTCACGCCTTTTCTGCATCGAGGACGAGCTTGATTGTCCGCCCAGTATGGGAGCGATTTGATTCAATACGGATACCATACTCGTTCCACAGCCTGTCGGCTCCGACATTCAGTTTCCTTGTCAGAACATTGGGCTGAATATCCATCCCATCCAATCCATCAAGCAGGTTGGATGCGCTGCCGACCCACTCCGGCGCTTCTGGCGTGAGTAGCTTCGCCACAGCCTCAAGCAATGGGTCTGGCGGTTCCTTCCAAAGCTCTGTTTCGGTTCTGGTCAATTCCCACACCCAACGTTCCTGATGGAACGAAAGGTGCAAGCGCTGGTCTTGCTGGTCGCGGCCAACGATTTCCAGAATGGCATCACGGTCTGTTCGCTTACCCTTGTGCATAAGGTAGGCACCATCGGCAGCACCGAGCAAACCGTTGGTGCCGGAAATGGTGTCGAACAAATCCTCGGCGCTCTGTTTCCGGGTGTGGTGCACCGCCAGAATGCAGATGTTATATTTATCGCTGAACTGTTTTAGGCGGGTGACGATTTCATAATCATTGGCGTAGCTGTAACTTTCGACACCGACTTCTCGCACTTTTTGAAGCGTGTCCACGATAATCAGCTTGGTATCAGGGTGCTTGTCCATAAAGCTGCTAAGCTGTCCATCCAGCCCATCGCGCAGAGTTTTGGCGCTGGTGGCGATATGATAATTGTCCACGCTGCTCACCCCGAACATCATGGATAATCGCTTTTGGAGGCGGCCATGCGTATCCTCCAGCGCAAGATATAGCACCGTGCAGGGATGCGCCGCACGCTCCCACAGCGGCAACCCTGTGCTTACATGGTAGCCAAGCTGTGCCATGAAAAAAGATTTGCCCACCTTCGGGCCGCCGACGAACAGGTAGGTGCCCGCGTTGAGAAAGTCATCAACCACATTTGCTCTTGGCGAGTAGGCCGTTTCATAGAGCTCAGTCAGCGAAACAGTGTGCAGATAATCCGGGGCACTCATCTGGCGTAAACGCTCCTGCTGGTCAGGTATCTCCAAATTTTCATTGATTTTCGGCGGTTCTTCGGGTATACTAGTTTCAATATTTGGTGAGGGTGATTGCTCGGTGTCTGTTGCAGCAGACACATACGGGGCGGTCACTTTTTCTTTTGTCAGGCTCATTCACACTCTCCCTTTAAGCCGTCCATTGTGGCGGCAATCAGATGAATGGTGTCCAGCAGATCATCGTCAACCGTGCCACCGGAAACGATGCGCTGCAACTCCGCAAGCACAGCTGCCAACTCATTGCGAAGAGCCTTATATACCCTTGGGTTGCCCTGCACCACCACCTCGCGGTCTTGCAGCCGTCGGATGATATAATCCTGTTTGGTCAGGCCGGAAAGACGAACGGCGGTTTCAAGTTGCTCGTCCTCCTCCGGTGAGATACGAAACGCCACGGTTTTGTTCCTCCAGCGGCCTTGCCCGTCATAAACTTTCAATGACATAGTATTCAAACTCCTTTCCCGGTTCTTTGAACATCCAGTTTTTCGGCCATTTCAGTCTGTCGCGTAGGAAATAAATGCGCGTAACGATACGTGATATCGATACTCTCATGCCCAACACGGTCGGCAATCGCCAGAGCCGTAAAACCCATATCAATCAGCAAACTTATGTGGCTGTGACGAAGGTCATGAATCCGTATGCGCTTTACCCCGGTCGCCTTGCTGCCCCTATCCATCTCGTGGTGGAGATAGTGCTTGCTGATGGGGAAAATCCGACTATCCGGCTCTACGCCTTAGAACTGCTTGAGATAATCCTGCATCTCCTCACACAAAAACTGCGGCATTGTTATAATGCGGTTGCTCTTTTTTGTCTTGGGCGTTGTGATGACATCCTGACCATTCAGCCTTTGGTAAGATTTATTGATGCGAACCGTTTCGTTTGTAAAGTCGAAGTCCGCTGGAGTGAGAGCCAGAAGCTCACCCTGACGGATTCCGCACCAGTAAAGCATCTCAAATGCGTAGTAGGACAGCGGCTTATCTGTTAATGCCAGCCTTAAATGTCCGGCTGCTGACGGAGTTGCCTGTCCGTGAATA
>CAZNVX010000441.1:0-2818 GCA_964576225.1 uncultured Christensenellaceae bacterium | reverse complement strand
AGAGCAGATGGTGTTAAAAGAGAAGAATTACTAAAGGAGCGTAAATTGCTTAGAGCAAAACTTCTCAAAACACCGTGTAAGTCTCAAACAGACAAGAAAATCAAGTATGTTCGTTATGCGGATGATTTCCTTATCGGTGTAAACGGGAATAAAGAGGATTGCCACAACATCAAACGGCAACTATCGGATTTTATTGCAAATACCTTGAATATGGAACTCAGCGAGGAAAAGACGCTTATAACCCATAGCAATACCCCTGCAAGATTCTTAGGCTATGACGTAAGGATAAGGCGTGACGGAAAAATCAAACGCGGAAGCACAACCAATTGCACCAAACGGACACTTAATAATACAGTGGAACTTAATATCCCACTGAACGACAAAATTATGAGATTCCTGTTTGATAAGAAAGTCATAGAACAAGTTAATGGTGAAATACGGTGGACGCACAGAACATCCTTATTGAGGTGCACTGAATTGGAGATTATATCAACCTATAATGCAGAGCTTAGGGGAATATGCAATTATTATTCTATGGCAAGTAACTTCTGTAAACTGGGGTACTTTGCCTATCTTATGAAATACAGTTGCTTAAAAACCTTGGCGAATAAGCATAAAAGTAGCACCTCAAAAATCCTAACAAAATATAAAGACGGCAATGGAAAATGGGGCATTCCATATGAAACAAAAACAGGCACAAAACGTATGTATTTTGCTGAGTATTCAGATTGCAAAACAACAGCCAACTTTGATGATAAAATATGCAATTTTGCGTACGTTGCCCAATCTAGAATGACCACATTTGAGAGCCGTCTAGCAGCTAAAACCTGTGAATTATGTGGAACAAGCGAATCTAAACACTATGAAATTCATCATGTGCACAAGGTGAAAGACCTCAAGGGAAAAGAACCTTGGAAACGGGTGATGATAGCAAAAAGACGAAAAACCATGGTATTATGTAAAACTTGTCACTATAAGATTCACGGAAGAGTTTTGCAAGATTGAACAATAATGGAGAGCCGTGTACATTGAGAGGTGTAAGCACGGTTCGGGGAGGGGTCTGCACAAACCTGCCGCAGAAATGCGATAAGGCGGTGCTTTCCTACTCTACTTCACTCGACTTTTGTATTACGGCACAGTCCAGCTTGGACGCAGTGAGGATGAAACATGGCTTATGCCCCTTGGCCTATTAATGGACTTGTGGGAGTGCCACAAGCAGTTCTTAGGGCTTTCAAAGCCCAAACGGGAACTGACCATCGATGATGTAATCCCCTATGGGATTTAAGTATCTTTCAGGAAAGGAGGCGGCATAAATGGCGGATAATTTCGGCCTGAAAATAGGCGTCGAGGGTGAACGTGAGTTTAAGAACGCCCTGCGGGACATCAACCAGTCCTTTAAGGTGCTGGGCAGCGAGATGAAGCTGGTATCCTCGCAGTTTGACAAGCAGGATAAATCGGTGCAGGCAATTACTGCCCGCAATCAGGTGCTGAATAAAGAAATCGACGCCCAGAAAAACAAGATATCCACCCTTGAAAAAGCTCTGGCCAATGCCGCCGCCTCCTTCGGTGAGAATGATAAGCGCACACAAGCCTGGCAGATCCAGTTAAACAATGCCAAAGCCGAACTAAACGGCATGGAACGCGAACTTGAGCAGAACAACAAGGCGCTGGATGAGGCTGCCGAGGGCTTTGACGAGGCTGAAAAGCAAACCAGAGAATTTGGGGAAGAATTGGACGATACTGCGGATACAGCCGATGATGCCGGTGGGAAATTTGAAAAGCTGGGTGCCATCGTCAAGGGTATCGGTATTGCGGTAGGTGCGGCTATGGCAGCAATTGGTGCCGCCACGGCGGCTGCGGGCAAGGCACTGTACAATATGGCTACCGATGCCGCAGCAGCAGGCGATCGGATTGATAAAGTAAGCCAGAGTGTCGGCTTGTCTACCAAAGGCTTTCAGGAGTGGGATTACGTCCTTTCCCAAAACGGCGCGGATATCGAATCCTTAAAGACCGGCCTAAACGGCTTAAATAATACGGTGGATGACGTTATTAACGGCAACGAAGCCGCTGCCCGCAAGTTTGAGCGCCTTGGCATTTCCATAGATGACTTGAGGGGTAAAAGCCGTGAAGAAATCTTCAATATGACCATTGCCGGTCTGCAGGGCGTGTCGGATGAGAGCGAAAAGGCAGCGATTGCCAGTGACCTGCTGGGAAAATCGGCGGTGGGTCTTGCGCCGCTTTTAAATCAGACTGCCGAAAGCACCGAGGCCCTCAAACAGAAAGCCAACGAACTTGGTATGGTCATGTCGGACGATGCAATCGCTGCTTCAGTGGCTTTCACCGATTCCTTAGGCGGAATAAAAAATGCTATCGGAGCACAGCTTCTTCCGGGACTGACCATGATTACCGATGGATTTACGGGACTTCTTACGGGACAGGAGGACGCAGGGCAAAAACTCAAGGAAGGTGCGGAGGAAATCGTCAGGAATATTACCGAGCTAATCCCGAGGGTGCTTGGTATTGTCAGTTCCATCGTTTCAGCCCTGGCCCAGGTAGCGCCCGACATTATTAATGCGCTGGTCGTCGGGATCGTGGATAATCTGCCCACGATCATTGACGCTGCGGTCAGCATCGTGCAAACACTGCTGGGAGGTGTGATTGATGCGCTGCCGCAGCTCACCCAGGGTGCATTATATCTTGTGCTTGCCCTATTGGATGGCATTATCGCAAATTTGCCTGCCCTGGTGGAAGGTGCTTTGTTAATCATCGTCACCTTGGCCGAGGGAATCGCGGACGCTTTGCCAGAGTTGATACCGGC
>CAZNVX010000440.1:0-2820 GCA_964576225.1 uncultured Christensenellaceae bacterium | reverse complement strand
CGCAACGGTGATACCCAACCGCGGCGCGTGGCTGGAATATGAGACGGATTCAAACGACTGCTACTGGGTGCGCGTTGACCGCACGAGAAAGCTGCCGATGACGGTGCTGATGCGCGCAATGGGCTGCGGCACCAATCAGGAGATTATCGACCTGTTCGGCGACGAGGATTTCCTGCAGGCCACGTTCAAGAAGGACAGCGGACAGAGCGTGGAGGACGGCCTCATCGAAATATACCGCCGCCTGCGGCCGGGTGAGCCGCCCACCGTGGAAAGCGCTCGCATGCTGATCGATTCGCTGTTCTTTGACCAGAGGCGCTATGATCTGGCGCGTGTGGGCCGGTATAAATACAACAAAAAGCTGTCGGTAGCGGAGCGCATCGAAGGGTATAAAAGCGCGCAGAACATTGTGACGGAGGACGGCGAGCTGCTGGCCCAGAAGGGCGAGGTGATCTCGCGGGCGGCGGCCGAGAAAATAGAAACGGCGGGCATCAACAGCGTGACGCTGATGCTGGGCGAAATGGAAGTCAAGGTGGTCGGGAACAACTTTGTGAAAGTGGACAGCCACCTGCCGTTTGACCCTGCGGAGGCGGGCATCAACGAAAAGGTTCACTTCCCGACGTTTAAAGCGATACTCAACGAATACGGCAGCGATGCCGACGTGCTGAAAAAACAGCTCAAAAGCCATATCGACAGCCTGATCCCCAAGCATATCATCATCGATGACATCGTGTCGTCAATGAGCTATCAGATCGGCTTGAAATACGGCCTTGGGCGCACCGACGATATTGACCATCTGGGAAACCGGCGGCTCAGGAGCGTGGGCGAGCTGCTGCAGAACCAGATACGGGTGGGTCTCTCAAGGCTGGAGCGCGTGGTGCGCGAGCGCATGTCGATACAGGACATGGACGTGGCGACGCCATCCAACCTGATCAACATCCGCCCGGTGACGGCGGCCATCAAGGAGTTTTTCGGAAGCTCGCAGCTGTCGCAGTTTATGGACCAAACCAACCCGCTGGCGGAGCTGACGCACAAAAGAAGGCTTTCGGCGCTGGGGCCCGGCGGCCTGAACCGCGAGCGCGCGTCGTTTGACGTGCGGGACGTGCATCACACGCATTACGGCCGCATGTGCCCGATAGAGACGCCTGAAGGCCCGAATATCGGCCTGATCGGGTCTCTTTCCACGTATGCGCGTATCAACGAGTATGGCTTTATCGAATCGCCGTACCGCGTGATCGACAAGCAGAAAAAAATAGTGACCGAAGAGATCGTTTATTTAACGGCGGACGAAGAGGATAAATATGTGGTGGCGCAGGCCAACGAGCCGATTGGCGAAGACGGCTACTTTAAACGACAGCGCGTGATGTCGCGCCGGCAGGAGGAAATCGTGGAGGTGTCCCGCGATGAGGTGGACCTGATGGACGTGTCTCCCAAGCAGGTGGTCTCCGTTGCGACGGCGCTGATCCCGTTCCTTGAGAACGACGACGCCAACCGCGCGCTGATGGGCTCGAACATGCAGCGGCAGGCGGTGCCGCTGACCATCACCGAAGCGCCCATCGTGGGCACAGGCATGGAGCACAAGGCCGCGCAGGATTCCGGCGCCGCGATTATCGCGTATGAAGACGGCGTGGTCAAGAGCGTGTCGGCCGACAAAATAGTGGTGCAGGAGGCGGACAGGGTGCGTGAATACAAGCTCATCAAGTTCGCGCGCTCCAACCAGGGCACCTGCGTCAACCAGTACCCGATCGTGAAGACAGGCGAAGACGTGAAAAAGGGCGATATCATTGCCGACGGGCCGTCCACCGAATCGGGAGAGCTGGCGCTGGGGCGCAACGTGCTCGTCGGATTCATGACTTGGGAAGGCTACAACTATGAGGACGCGATACTGATC
The DNA here is from genome assembly GCA_964576225.1 of uncultured Christensenellaceae bacterium. Classification (GTDB taxonomy): domain Bacteria; phylum Bacillota; class Clostridia; order Christensenellales; family SZUA-584; genus SZUA-584. The sequence goes on along the minus strand of CAZNVX010000440.1, from coordinate 932 downwards.
AGCGAGCGCCTGGTGCGCGACGATGTGTTCACGTCCATCCATATAGAAGGCTACGAGGCCGAAGCGCGGGATACCAAGCTGGGGCCCGAGGAGATCACGCGGGATATACCCAATGTGGGCGACGAGGCTTTGAAAAACCTTGATGAACGCGGCATTATCCGTATTGGCGCCGAGGTGCGCGCGGGCGATATACTCGTCGGCAAGGTGACACCCAAGGGCGAAACGGAGCTGACGGCGGAGGAAAGACTGCTGCGCGCGATATTCGGCGAGAAAGCGCGTGAAGTGCGCGACACGTCGCTGCGCGTGCCGCATGGTGAGGAAGGCATCGTGGTGGACATCAAGGTGTTCACACGCGAGAACAAGGATGAGCTGACCGCGGGCGTCAACAAGCTGGTGCGCTGCTACATCGCACAGAAGCGCAAGATATCCGTGGGCGATAAGATGGCCGGGCGCCACGGCAACAAGGGCGTTATATCGCGGATACTGCCGGTGGAGGATATGCCGTTCCTGCCGGACGGCACGCCGCTCGACATTGTTCTCAACCCGCTGGGCGTACCATCGCGTATGAACATCGGTCAGGTGCTGGAGGTGCATCTTGGTTATGTGGCCAAGATGCTTGGCTGGCGCATTGCGACGCCCGTTTTTGACGGCGCCACCGAAGACGATATCATGGATATGTTCCGTGAACAGGGCTTTAACCCGGACGGCAAGACCGAGCTGTTTGACGGCCGCAGCGGCGAGCCTTTTGAAAACCGCGTGACTGTGGGCTATATGTATATATTGAAGCTGCACCATCTGGTGGACGACAAGATCCACGCGCGCTCAACGGGCCCATATTCGCTGGTGACACAGCAGCCGCTCGGCGGCAAGGCGCAGTTTGGCGGGCAGCGATTCGGCGAGATGGAAGTGTGGGCGCTGGAAGCCTATGGCGC
>CAZNVX010000439.1:0-2823 GCA_964576225.1 uncultured Christensenellaceae bacterium | reverse complement strand
AGCTCTTCGGAAAACGTTTTGGTGTGTCCGATCTCTTTGCCCAAAAACAGCTCCTGACTGCTGCCCAGGAAAAACGGACCAATCTCATCGCTCATACCAAATTTAACAACCATGTTGCGCGCGATTTCAGAGGAACGCTGCAGATCGCTGATCGCGCCCGTGCTGATGTCTCCCAGCACCAGCGCCTCAGCGGCACGTCCGCCCAGCATCATGGTCAGATCCGCCATCAGCTTGCTTTTAAACACATGCTGCGAATCATCCTCGGGCAGCGTCATGGTATAGCCCGCCGCCATGCCGCGCGGGATGATGGACACCTCGTGAACCGGGTCGCATTCGGGCTGCGCCTTGGCGCATATCGCGTGGCCCACCTCATGGTAGGCGGTGCACCGTTTGTCCTTCTCGGTGATCACGCGGGATTTTTTCTCAGGCCCCGCAATCACGCGTGTGATGGCCTCTTCAATCTCCGGCATGCCGATCTTAACCTTTTTGCCCCGGGCCGTCAGTATGGCCGCTTCGTTGAGCACGTTTTCAAGATCGGCGCCGATAAACCCGGGCGTGCGCTTGGCCAGTATCTTCAAATCCACCGTATCGTCAAGCGGCTTGCCCTTCGCATGCACGCGCAATATTTCCTCGCGCCCTTTCACGTCCGGATAATTGATAACGATCTGCCTGTCAAACCGCCCGGGACGCAGCAGCGCCGGGTCGAGTATGTCTTTACGGTTGGTGGCCGCCAGTATGATGATGCCTTCGTTGGTCTGAAAGCCGTCCATCTCCACCAGCAGCTGGTTAAGTGTCTGCTCACGCTCGTCATGGCCGCCGCCCAGGCCGCTGCCCCGCTGGCGCCCCACCGCGTCAATCTCGTCGATAAACAGTATGCACGGCGAGTTCTTTTTGGCGTTTTCAAACATGTCGCGCACGCGCGACGCGCCCACGCCCACAAACATCTCCACAAAATCGCTGCCGCTGATCGAGAAGAACGGCACGCCCGCTTCTCCCGCCACCGCCTTGGCCAGCAGCGTCTTGCCGCCGCCGGGCGGGCCCACCAGCAGCACACCCTTCGGGATGCGCGCCCCAAGGTCAATAAAGCGCTTGGGGTCTTTCAAAAAGTCAACGATTTCAGCGAGCTCGGCCTTTTCTTCATCCGCCCCCGCCACATCGGCAAACGTCTTTCTGTTTTTATCCGCCACCTGCATGCGCGCGCGGGATTTACCGAACGACAACGCCTTGTTGCCGCTGCCCTGCTGCTGGCGCATGATGAAATAGAACAGCACCAGAATCAGGCCGATGGGAATCAGATACGGCAGCAGCGACTCGATAAAGGACGGCTGGGGCGGCGCCGTGCTCGTATACCGAAAACCGTAGCCCAAAGGATCCGTCGCGCCGGTAATGGCCTTCATATCGTCATGGAACTGCTCAACGGACGGCACATACACGTGGTAATCATATTCTGTCGGAAACTTTTCCGGATCCACCTCGGTGTTTGTTCTCAAGGCAAAGAGATCCTGCGCAATGATCTGAACCTGCCCAATCTCCTGATTTTTTACATACCCTAAAAAATCGTCGTAGGCGATCTTGCGCGTATCCGCCTTGGGCGTCATGGTCAGCCATTGTATCAGCAGCACCACAAGAGCGAAGCCAATTATATATATCAGCGGCCCGCGTGCTGATTTCTTCAAAGTGCCGTCCTCCTTGTCATACACATACTTACTTTGCCTGACATTCTATCATATCGTTATATGCATTTCAATTCAACATATATGAACGATGTATAAACAATTATTTGCCGCTGTAAACGTCCGGCTTCAACTCTCCGATGTATTTTAAGTTGCGGTATTTCTCCGCATAATCGAGCCCGTAACCCACAATAAATACATCCGGCACCTCAAAGCCGATGTAATCCGCGTTAAAGCTCACGGTGCGGCGCTCGGGCTTGTCGAACAAGCAGCAGGTCTTGAGCATGGCCGGGTTGCGCGACCGCAGCGTTTTGGTCAGATACTGCAGCGTCAGCCCCGAATCCACGATATCCTCCACCACCAGCACGTTGCGGTCCGTGATATCCTCCTCCAGGTCATACTGGATGCGCACCGCGCCCGACGATACGGACGACGCGCCGTAGCTCGACAGCGCCATAAAGTTCATATGCAGCGGTATGTCGATCTCACGCACCAGGTCGGCGTAAAACATCACCGCACCGCGCAGCACGCCCACCGTTAAAAGATCCTTCCCCGCAAAATCCTGCCGGATCTGCGCCGCCAGCTCCCTCACGCGCTGTGTCAGCTGCTCCTCCGCATACAATACCCGCGCAATATCATCGTGCATCGTGTTGTGTCTCCCCATACTCTATCCTTAATATCCGGCTGCCCGGCTTTATTTTTGACTTTTCGGAAACGCCCGCCCCCACGGCCCACAGCACGTCGCCCCCCGCGGCCAGCACCACCATCTCGTCACGCAGATGCAGCGGCACCTTCCGGTCCGACAGATAGTCGGACAGCCGCTTAGAGCCGCTCATGCCCAGCGGCGAAATACGGTCTCCCTCCCGCCGGTGGCGAAACACCGCTTGCTCCAGCGCCTCCGCGTCAAAATATTCCGCGCCGTCTCCCAAGGCCGCGGCTTCGCACGCGCTGCACACAAACACAACCCCGCCAATCACATAGCGCCCCGGCCCGAAAAATCTGACTGAGGTTTTATTATACGCCCTTTTCTTGGTTCTGCCAATCATCAATTTTCCATAAACGACGGCAGCCGTCAGGCCGCGCCCCACATCCAGCCGTTTGCCGGACTCTCCCGCCGCGGCCAGCTCAAGGATATCGCGCACATGCTTGC
>CAZNVX010000438.1:0-2830 GCA_964576225.1 uncultured Christensenellaceae bacterium | reverse complement strand
GGCTGGCGTAGCCCTTCACCGTCTCCACAAGGTTGGGGATCAGGTCATACCTTTTTTTCATGTAGACGTCCATCGTGGAGAACGCTTCCTCTATGCCGTTCTTGAGCCTGACAAATCCGTTGTATGCGGCAATAAACCAGATGATTACGATCAGCACCACAGCGCCGATGACAATTCCCACAATCATGACAGTTCCACTCCTTTTATATGAGGTTATTATGATTATACCAAAGGTATGCGTGCCGGCACAAACGGTATTTGCATCAGGCGTCCATCGCGCTGATGCGTGCGGACGCGCCGCTGACCACCCGGCGCCACAGCACCAGGCACATCACCGCCAGCACCACAATGATAAAAACACCGGCCAGCACCGGCGGCAGCCGCAGCAGCAGCACGGGAACGCACAGCAGTGCGGCCAGCACCAGCCCCGCCAGCATGTGCAGCACCACGTTCAGGTTCTGCTTGATGGCCTGTTGTTCGTTCATCCAGCTCAGCTTGGGGTTGGCCGCGTCGATCAGCATGCCGGCAAACGAACCGGCCGCCACCGCCGGAAGGCTCAGCACCAGCGCGATGACCGCGGTCAGAACATTCACGCCCAGCACCGCCGCTGCCACGGCCAGCAGCACAACGCCGACAGCGGACAGCAGCATGCCGGTATATATCTTGGCCATCAGCTGCTTCTTCATCGGCATCGGTATGTATTTCATGAAATAGATCCCCCGCCCCTCGCGCGAAATAGCCGTGCTGGTCACGCCGTTGGCGCTGGCCACAAACGCACTCGCGCCGACGATGATCGCCAGCACTGTGCCGTTGTCCATACCTGCAACCACCGCGCTGACCGCCGTTAATGACTGGCCGCCGCTGAATATCATCACAAGCACAAGCACAGGCCAGATAAGATTCATGACCACACAGTTGAGAAACGCGATGGGCGACCGCATCAGCAGGCGCAGCTCTTTGGCGATATAAGATCTGACCGCGGGTGTACGGGCCGTGCTTTTTCCAAGCTCCTCGTCCGACAGCCCGCGTCTTTTGGCCGCCGCCTCGGTCACGCCCGCCAGCCCCTTGAAATAGAGCAGCTGACCCAGCACCAGGAACACGCCTGCCGCCGCGGCCGAGCACAGCACGAACAGCAGCAGGTTCCACAGCCCAGCCGTCTCGGCGCTGCGTATCAGCGCCTGCGAAGCAAACGGCAGCCCCGGGAATATCCGCTCCAGCACGCTCACCAGCGACATCTCGCCGGACACCAGCGCAGCCAGCTGCGCGCCGGAAAAGCTTGTCGCCGCGCGCTGCAGCGCCATGTTAAGGCCAATGGCCACCAGCAGCGCAATGATACCGCCGACAAATTTAAACGCCTGCTTGTTCTTCCCAAAGCTGGTGAAGCGCATCACAACCATCACCAGCGCCGCCGCCATCGACAGCGCAATCACCGGCAGTATCGCAAACAGTATGACCGCGTAGAGCACATAAACCACGCCAGCGCCGCTTCGTATGCCATACACCACCAGTATCGGCAGCAGCAGGAAGGCTTCAAAAATGTATTCATAGACAACCAGCGTTATAAACTTGGCGCCCAGCGTCTGATATGGCCGCAGCGGCAGCGTCAGCAGCAGCGGCACATCATCCGCGTGGTACATCACGGACACCACATAAAATATGCCGAACAAGAAAATCGCCACGGATGTCGCCCCCAGCGCCAGCGGCACCAGGGCGTCCGCCATACCGGCCATATCCATCTCGTCATACAGCCCCAGCGCCATCATGCCCACCGAGAATGCGAAGCCGGCGAAGGCCACCAGCAGCACAATGGGCAGCCACCACCGGGGCTTGCCTTTTTTGTTGTCCGATAATATGCCGCCGCTTTTAAGCAGCGTTACAGCCAGCACGAATATTTTACGCATGATCCGTCATCTCCAGAAACATCTTCTCCAGCGATGCGTCGCTGTTCTTTTTCAGCCCGGCCATGCTGCCGGCGTAAAGTATGCGGCCGGCGCTGATCACCGCCACCTGATCGCATACCTTCTCGGCCACCTCCAGCACATGCGTCGAGAAAAAGACGGTGTTGCCCGCGTCGGCGTGCTCGCGCATCATCGACTTTAATTCAAACGCCGATTTGGGATCAAGCCCCGTCATCGGCTCGTCAAGTATCCAGACCTTTGGCCGGTGCATCAGCGCGCCCATGATCACGATTTTCTGGCGCATGCCGTGCGAATAGCTTTGTATCTTATCGCCCAGCGCCTTTTCCATGTCGAAACGGCGGGCCAGCGTTTCAATCTCGTCCTTGCGCTGCTTTTGGCTCACGTCGTAGATATCCGCCATAAACTTCAGGTACTCGATGCCCTTAAGCCTAAGAAAAACATTCGGGTCGTCCGGCACAAAGCCGATGTCCATTTTGGCCTTGAGCGCATCTGTCGCCATGTCACGCCCGTCCACGCGTATCGTGCCGTTGTCCGGCCGGATGATGCCGGCAATCAGTTTGATCGTCGTCGTCTTGCCCGCTCCGTTCGGCCCCAGAAAACCGTATATGCATTCCGGCTCCACAACAAAAGAGATATCGTCCACGGCTTTAACGCGCCCGCCGTAGGTTTTGGAAACACCGCTGATTTCGATCATGATATGCCCTCCACATAGTTTTCGCTATGATTATACCACTTACTGTCAATACGGTAAAGCAAAAAGGGCGCCGGCATTCTGGCACAGCCGTCGCGCCTGCGGTTTATAAAATGCATGAATGATATAATGTATTGTGTTACAGGGAAGTATATGAACGGCGCTCCCGGATTGACGCATCGGCGCTCGTCCCGATCTTGTTTCTGCTCATCTTTTTCGC
>CAZNVX010000437.1:1446-2841 GCA_964576225.1 uncultured Christensenellaceae bacterium | reverse complement strand
GCGGAGAGGTGAACGGATGATGCATAGCCATATACCGCTTCTCTTCCTCGCTGTATTCAAACTGCGGGAAATCCACAACCCAGAGAAGATCCCATTGGCTCTCGTCGATCAGCTCCAGCTTTTGCGCCAGCTTCAGACGCAGCGCTCCCAGCGAATCGTAAACAATCTTGTCCTTGTCACCCACGAAGAATATGATATCACCTGTCTGTGCGTCGGTTCTCTTAAGCAACGCCGCCATTTCATCATCTGTGAAGAATTTGGTGATGGGCGACTGCATGCCGTCCTCCTTCATGGAGATCCATGCCATGCCCTTCGCGCCGTAGATCTTGACGAAATCCACCAGCGCGTCAATCTCCCGGCGGGCAAACTTTTCCACACAGCCTTTGGCGTTGATCGCACGCACACTGCCGCCATTCCTGACGACAGATGAGAATACCTGAAAACCGCTGTTTTCCACAATGTCGCTGACATTGACGAGCTCGAGGCCAAACCGCGTATCCGGCTTATCCGAGCCAAACCGGTCCATCGCTTCCCTGTAGGGCAGACGGCGCAGGGGCAGCGGGATGTCGATGCCCATCACCGCCTTAAACACATGGGCGATCAGCCCTTCGTTCATTGTCAGTATGTCATCCACGTCCACGAACGACATTTCGATATCGATCTGCGTGAATTCGGGCTGACGGTCGGCACGCAAGTCCTCATCACGGAAGCACTTGACGATCTGAAAATATCGATCGAAACCGGATATCATCAGTATCTGCTTTAATGTCTGCGGGGACTGAGGCAGTGCGTAGAAGCTGCCCTGATGGATGCGCGACGGCACCAGATAATCCCGCGCGCCTTCAGGCGTGCTTTTTGTCAGCATGGGCGTTTCAATATCCACAAAGCTGTTCTGTGACAGATACTCACGGGCAGCCGACGATATCAGGCTGCGCATCATCAGGTTGCGCTGCATCGTGGGGCGGCGCAGATCCAGATATCGGTATTTAAGCCGCAGTTCTTCCCGGACGGATGTTTCGTCTTCAATTTCAAACGGCGGCGTTTGCGCGCGGCTCAACACCTTAAGCTCTCTCGCTTTGACCTCAATCAGACCTGTGGGCAGTTTTTCGTTGATCGTTTCAGGGTCGCGCTTCACGATACTTCCGCGGACGGCGATGACAAATTCGCTGCGCAGCGCAGCCGCCCGTGAGAAATCGCCCTCCAGCACCGACTCATCAAAAACAACCTGCATGATGCCTGTCCTGTCGCGCAGATCCACAAATATCAGCGCGCCGAAATCGCGCCGCGTCTGCACCCAGCCCATCAGCGTCACGTCTGTGCCCACATCACCGAGCGTTAACCGCGTTATTTATTCAGTTCTTTTGATCGTCTTTTTTTTTTAGATTTTTTAATGAG
>CAZNVX010000437.1:0-1436 GCA_964576225.1 uncultured Christensenellaceae bacterium | reverse complement strand
CCATCAGCGTCACGTCTTTGCCAACGTCATCCAGCGTGAACCGCGTGCAGTAATCCGTCCTTTTCCACCCCTGAAGATATTCGCTCATATACAGCCTTCCTTTATAAATTGATGCAGCCCCGCCAGCGGAACTGTGTTCTCTTCGCTCTTGTTCATGTCGCGCACCACCGCGACTCCCTTTTTAAGCTCGTCGTCGCCGATAATCACCGCCAAACCGGCGCCCAGGCGGGACGCGTTTTTCAGCTGTGCCTTGAGGCTGCGGCCCATGTGCTCACACTCCGCTTTTATGCCGGCCTCGCGCAGCGCAGTGACGATACGAAATCCCTCCACAGCTGCCGCATGGCCCAGCGCACAGATAAACACATCGCAAAGCGAAGGCTCGGGGAGATTTATACCATAGGACTCCAGCACGAGCAGCAAGCGCTCGAGACCCATGCCAAAGCCGACGCCCGGCATCGACGGCCCGCCCAGTTCCTCCACCAACCCGTCATAGCGGCCGCCGCCGCACACTGTCCCCTGCGCACCGATGCCTGTGGAAATAATCTCGAACACAGTTTTGGTGTAATAATCGAGCCCGCGCACGATCATCGGATTCACGCTGTATTCTATACCGCCGCCTTCCAGCCGCTTTTTTAAACCGTCAAAGTGATCAGCGCACTCGCTGCACAGCCCGTCCAGAATCTTCGGCGCGTTTTCCACAACATGCTGACATGGCTCCGCCTTGCAGTCAAGCACCCGCAGCGGATTGGTCTGCATACGCTCGCGGCAGTTCGCGCATAGCTTTTGCTCGTTGTTTTTTAAGTATTCACGCAACGCCGCGTTGTATTCAGGGCGGCATGCTTTGCAGCCGATGCTGTTGATGTTCAGCGCCAGACTTTCAATACCAAGCTTTTTGAAAAGCATCAGCGCCACCGTAATGACCTCTGCGTCGATGGTTGGCCCCGGCGACCCGAACGCTTCGATCCCAAACTGATGATGTTCCCTCAGACGCCCGGCCTGGGGGCGCTCATAGCGGAACACCGGCGCGTTCAGATAATACATCTTGGCCGGCAGCGCTTCCGCATACAGCTTATGCTCCACAAAACTGCGCACCACACCCGCCGTGCCCTCAGGCTTGAGCGTGATGCTGCGGCCGCCTTTGTCTTCAAATGTATACATCTCTTTTTGCACGATGTCTGTCGTGCCGCCGACGCCCCGCAAGAAAAGCTCCGTATGCTCAAACACAGGCGTGCGGATTTCCCTGTACCCGAAACGCGCGCACACCTCCCGCGCAGCCGTCTCGATATATTGCCATCCGGCGCTCTGCGCAGGCAAAACGTCTTTTGTGCCCTTGGGCGCTTTCGTCAGCATGTGTCACCTCGTTTTCCAGATAACGATTGATTCGTCTGGATTCAGTTATAATAAAAACGTCCCCATCAAACAGACAGGGACGAGCA
>CAZNVX010000436.1:0-2843 GCA_964576225.1 uncultured Christensenellaceae bacterium | reverse complement strand
CCCTGACGCAGCGAACCATGCATCCGGTTGGCAATCAGCGGTGCCAATTCAAGACCTTGATCTTCAATGCCCAAAATAATGTTCAAATTGAATCACCCTTTATTAGCCGTTCACTTATAATTTATGCCGCGTCAAAATAAACGTTTCTCATATTAATTTTTGCATCCTGGCTAAATACTCTCGTTGTAATATTTGTTATTTGAAAAAACCAGTGATTGACAATATTATCTGTTGCGGGGGCAGCAGCCGCATGATAATATAAGCAGGAATCAGGCAAAACGTTCCACGGCTGGTTTAAAGCGCGCGGCATGGATCAATGGAGGGGAGCGGATGGAGAAGCAGATAACCGACATGGCAGATCAGTATATGAAGCTGGCTGTGATGCTGAAAAAATCGGCCATAGAGGAAAGCATGGATGATGACGCGCCGGATTATATATCGGGCGCGCTGCTCCGGCTCTATTATGCCAAATCGCTGGAAGCAAAGATGGCCGGATGCCAGGAAATGCTCAGCGAGGATACGGATGAGGAGACGGTGGACACAGTTCTAAAGGCAGCGCAGGCTGTCAGCGAAATGGCCGAATTGGCTTTTGAAGCCATCGAAAGATACAGCGCCGCGCATAAAAGCTTTTGGGAGAAGATTGACAACACTGTATTGGGCTCAGACGAGGACGACCTTGACGCGCTGCTGCGCAAACTCTACAAATGCGAGGGCATCATCCGCCTGGCATACCGGTGCGCCAAAAGGTATCCCGTGTATGATTTGCGCGGCAGCATACTGGGCGCCGCCTCTGACAGCGAAGCGCTGACCGATCCTGAGGATCTGATTTCGGGCGACATGGACGTGGACATTTATGCGCTGCTCGAGGTCAGGGACCGGCTGGTTGACCGCATTGGCAATATGGTGAACAAACACATGCAATGAATCAGATCAAGGAGTTATGCTGATGAAGCTTGCGATATTTGATTTTGACGGCACGCTGTTTCCGCAGGATACGCTGCCGTTCCTGCTGCGCCAATGGCGCGCGCAGAAGCGCTCAAGGCGTCGGTTGACCGCGGCCTACGCCTCGGTGGGCGTGCTTTACGTGCGGTATAAGCTGGGGCTGTCCCGCGGTCTTTCGCGTGAGATGATGCGCCGTACGGCGCTGCAACGGGTCACCCGGATATTCCGTGGCATGAGCAAAAAGCAGGTGTCGGATTTCTTCAAGCACAACGCGCGGCTGATCGTGCCGCTGCTTCGTCCGTCTGTGCTGGCCGAGCTGCGCAAGGCCAAAGAATCGGGGTATCATACCGTGCTGCTGTCCGGGGGCTACGAGAAGCTGATGGATTTTGTGGGGGCGGCGATTGGCATTGACACCGTGATCGGCACGGCGCTGCATTATAAAAACGGCACGGTGGATACCACGCGCGCACTGGATATTGTGTGCGGAGACGGTAAAGCCGAACGGCTGCGCGCTGCCTTTGCGGACAAAGATGTGTGTTGGGATGATAGCATCGCTTATGCGGACAGCTATTCCGACTTGTCGATACTGCATATGGTGGGGCATCCTGTCGCCGTGTGTCCGGACAGGGATTTAAAGGCCATATTGCCCAAGATGGGCTGGCGCGAGATGCAGGGAGATCAGGCTTAGGCGCGGCAGTTGAATGTCTGTGCGCCTCACCGGCTTGCCGTGAGCCGGGCAGATCCACGCAAACGGCAGCATTAATATTTTGATGGATTCGAGCAGATTTATAAAATCCCAGTCCCACGGAGCGGCGTCTGGCATCAGCGCTCGCTTTTTGTTTTCCGGAAGATCGTCTGCGAAAAACACGTCCCAAAAAAGAAAACAGACATGTCCCGGCGTATGCCCGTGCGTCAGAACCACGCGTATACGCGTGAACGGATGTGCCGGTGACGGGTTCGATGCCGCCGCGATGCCGGTATGGTCCGCGTCATGGCGCGTCAGCAGTGTGCGGTATGACGGGCTTGTCCCGGCGGCAGCAAAAGGAGGGAGCCCTCCTTTTACGGTCTGGCTGCCTTAACGGCTATGGTATCACCTTCACAATGTTGTACATGCTGCTCAACACTGCCCAGTTCTGAGGAAATGACAGGCCGAGCACCCAGTAGCTCACACCCCGCAGGTCGTATTCGTTGACCAGCAGCAGCTTTGACCGCACACTGCGCGCATCCTCGAACCATACTTCATGCTCCATCCCGTCTGCATCACGGTATCTGAACGTGGGAGACTGTGTCTGTTCGTTGAACTGTATGGCGACGCCTTTTTCGGCTGCCAGCCTGATGGCCTGCTGCGGGTCGATCCGCCTGGCCCACTGACCGCCCGGCATGAAGGGAAGCGGCCAGTCATAGCCGTACAGCGGCATGCCCATCATGATCTTGCGGCTTGGGATTACCGACACGGCGTATTTTATAACCTCTTCCACCAGATCAATGGGCGCCACGGCATACGGAGGCCCGCCTGACCAACCCCATTCGTATGTCATGATAATGACAAAATCGACGATGGCGCCATGCGCCGCGTAGTCGTGGGCGCCGTGCCATGCACCCGTCCGGACGTCGGAGGGCATGGGCGCCAGCGCTGTGGACACCACGTAATTCTGTTCATGCAGCGCGTCGGTGATGCGGCGCAGAAAGTCGTTGTAAAGCTGGCGGTTCTCGGGAGAAATGCGTTCAAAGTCGATGTTCACGCCATAGTAGCCCTTGGTGCGCATCACGTCAAGCACGTTAGCGATCAGTGTATCCTGTATGGCCGTGCTTTCCAGTATGGTGTCGACGAGCAACGTATCAAAATTTCCGTTCGCAAAGTTTGTCAACACCATCAGCGGCGCGATCCGGAAATTGCGCGC
>CAZNVX010000435.1:0-2855 GCA_964576225.1 uncultured Christensenellaceae bacterium | reverse complement strand
GGGAAGCCAGCCAGGCCGGAATCGCCGTTATCCATCAGGAATTGAGTTTGTTCGGTGAACTGAGCGTGACGGAGAACATTTTCATGGGGCAGGAGATGCACAGCCACGGCATTCTCAAATGGGACGAAATGCTCCTGGAAACGCAGGAGTGGCTCAAGAAATTGAAGCTGGACAGTATTTCCCCGCATGCCAAAATCAGCGAACTGGGCGTGGGCCAGCAGCAGCTGATCGAAATCGCGCGGGTGCTGCGGCTGTCTAACGTGAAGGTGCTGATACTGGACGAACCGACTGCGTCACTGACAGAAAACGATACGGAAATACTGCTCGCATTCCTGCGCGAACTGCGCGGGCAGGGCACCTCATGCATCTATATCTCGCACAAGATTGATGAGGTGATGCAGATCGCCGATTACGTCACGGTGCTGCGTGACGGCAAGACGGTAGGCGGCGGCAGCACGAAGACGCTGGAGAAAAAGGATATTATCCGCATGATGGTGGGCCGCGAGATCAGCGACCTGTATCCCAAGCGCGGGTGCACGGCATCAGACGAGCCGATTCTGGAGATTAAAAACTATGCTGTGCGTGAGAAGATCACAGGCAAGCAGATCGTTTCCGACGCCAGCCTCAAGCTCCGCAAGGGCGAGGTGCTGGGGCTTTACGGCCTGATCGACGCAGGGCGGACGGAACTGATGAGTTCCGTATACGGCTCTAATGCGTGGGAACGGGCAGGCGAGGTTGCCATCGCCGGAAAAAAGGTGAGGATCAAATCGCCCCGGGATGCGCTCAAGGTTGGCCTGACCTATCTGACGGAAGACCGCAAGGCGGGCGGCATCATCGGCACGATGAGCGTGCGGGAAAACGCTTCCGTCACGTTTTTGGAGAAATTTAAAACGCTGCTTGGCATCAACGAGCCGGGCGAGGTGATGGCAGTGAACGAGCAGATCGAAAAGCTGCGCGTCAAAACACCAAGCTCTGAGACCAGGATTATCAACCTCTCGGGAGGCAACCAGCAAAAGGTGCTGCTCGCGCGCTGCCTGCTGGAGAAGATCAGCATCATCATACTGGACGAACCGACAAGAGGCATCGACATCGGTGCGAAGCAGGAAATATACCAAATTATCAACGCGCTGGCGGAAGAGGGCGTTTCTATCATTATGGTGTCGTCCGAGCTTCCGGAGATACTCGGTATGTGCGACCGGGTGGTGGTGATGGGCAATGGCTGCGTGACGGCGGAATTTGACAACAAGGACAAATGCGTGACACAGGAATCGATATTAATCAGTGCAACGGGCACGAAGTATGAGGTGTGAATCATGGCGAACATGACAAAAAAGGAAAGAGGCCTGAAGCGTCCGGCTCTGGACATGCGCAAATACATGATGGTCTTCGCGCTCATAGGCATATGGATTGTATTCACCATATTATCGGAGGGGACGTTCCTGATGCCCCGAAATATGTCCAACATGTTCAGGCAGTCCGTTTTTACCGGCCTGCTGGCGCTGGGTATGGTCAACGTGATCGTGCTGGGGCAGATCGACCTGTCTGTGGGTTCCATGGCGGGCCTGTGCGGCGGCATCATGGCCATGCTGAATGTTTGGCAGAGCTTGTCGCCCGCACTGTCGATACTGATCACGCTCGTTGTCGGTTTGCTGCTCGGCCTGTGGAACGGCTGGTGGACGGCGTATCGAAACGTCCCGTCTTTTATTGTGACAATGGCGGGGCTGCTGGTATTCCGCGGTGTGCTGGTGGGTGTGACGGATGGTATCACCATTGGTCCGGTCAGTAAATTCTTCAACATGATCGGAAAGGACTTTTTGGACAATACGGTGGGAATCATTGTGGGCGCGGCAGTGGCTGTCATCTACTGCGTGATTCAGGTGATTGAATGGCAGCGCAAGAGACGCCTGAGCCTCGCGTCTAACCCGCCCTGGGTGAGGTGTCTGATATTTGTGGTGATCATCGCGCTGTTTGTGTTTGTGATGAACCAGTATCACGGCATACCCAACCCGGTGATCATACTGCTGATATTTTTCATTATTTTCAATTACATATCCACCAAGACGATATTTGGACGCCGTATATACGCCATTGGCGGCAACAAGATGGCCAGCCGTTTGGCCGGTATCAACACAAAGTTTATCACAATGACTGTGTTTACAATTAACGGATTGATGGCAGCTGTCGCCGGTATATTCCTCACATCCCGGCTGGATTCGGCGGCGGTGAACGCCGGTCAGTCCGCGGAGCTGGACGCCATCGCCGCCTGCGTGATCGGCGGCACCAGCCTGATGGGCGGCATCGGCACGGTGTTCGGCGCCATTGTGGGCTCTGTTGTCATTGCCAGTCTGGATAACGGCATGAGCCTTTTAAACGCGCCGTCGTTCTGGCAAACAATCGTAAAAGGCCTGGTGCTGATTCTGGCGGTGTGGTTCGACATGTCGAGAAAGAAGGAAGGCAAGGAATAACGGCAACAAAGGATTAAAATTTGGCGGTGCTCGTCCGAATTTCGTGGGTTCTTCCCCAAGGGTGAACGATCACACGGTATATGGATAGGCGCGTCAGTAAAAAAAAAGGAGAGAGAGTTATGAAGATTAAAGCGATTGTGTGTGTGCTGGTGGTGTTGATGATGGCCGTCTCCGTATTTGCAGGCTGCGAGGCGAAGGCGCCGGCTGCACCCGAAGCCCCGGCACCCGAAGCGCCGGCTGAGAAACCTGCCGAAGCGCCGGCGGAAAAACCCGCTGAGGAAGAAGTGTCGATGGAAGGCATGACCATCGGTGTGTCTGTGGGCGACCTGCGGCTTGAGAGATGGAAGAGAGACCTCGACTTCATGGTGGCCGAAGCTGAGAAACTAGGCG
>CAZNVX010000434.1:0-2870 GCA_964576225.1 uncultured Christensenellaceae bacterium | reverse complement strand
TGGATATTCCGTCGTTGAAAATACCCGGAAACAGCATCACCACGCTGGTCGGGCCAAGCGGAAGCGGAAAAACGACGGTTTTAAAACTGCTCAACAAAATGCTTTCGCCCACCCAAGGAACGATCACATTTGGGGGAGAGGACTTAATGCAGGCAGACCCCATCCTGCACCGCAGACGTGTGACCTTGCTGTCTCAGACGCCCGCTATGTTTGGCGGCAGCGTTAAAGACAACCTGACGGCGGGGCTCAGGTTCCAAAAAAGAGATGTTCCGGACGACGCGTATCTATCGGCAATGCTGGAAAAAGTTAAGCTGAACAAGCCGCTTGACAGCGGGGTGCAGACCCTGTCCGGCGGGGAGAAGCAGCGCCTTGCCTTGGGGCGCGTGCTGTTGCTGGATTCAGAGGTCTATCTGCTGGATGAGCCCTCATCCGCGTTGGACGAAGTCACGGCGGAGGCTGTGATTGAGATGATAGCGGGGTATGCACAAAGCGAGAACAAAACACTGGTGATGGTGACGCATTCAAGTGCGATCGCCCGGCGGTTCTCGGATAGTATCATTGGAGTGAACGGCGGAAAGTGTGATTGGAGGCCGGTATGAAGGGGATACTGGATTTGACGTTTGTCCAGGTGGCGCTGGCATATGTGTTTGTCATCGTTGTGTTGATCATTGTCAGAGCGAGAGGAATCAAACGCGAAAAAGAGATCATCATATCGTCGATCAGAATGACGCTGCAGCTGGTGCTTGTGGGGTATTTGCTTGTCTTTCTGTTCGACAACCCGAACGCATTTATCACCGTGGGCATCATTGTGTTGATGGAGGGCTTTGCGGTCTATACCGTATTCAAAAAGTTTAAAAAAATGCTCTCCAGGCCTTTGAAAAAAGTGATTGCGTTGTCGATGAGCATCGGTACGCTCTCATGCCTTGTTTACTTTCTTCTTGTGGTTGTGCGGATTACGCCGTGGTTTGAGCCTCAGTACTTTATTCCCATTGCGGGGATGATAGTCGGCAATTCGATGACGGGGATTTCATTGGCGGTAAAATCGCTTCTTGAGGGGATGACAACCCAAAGAGCCGTGGTGGAAGAAGCGCTTATACTGGGAGCCACACCGCATGACGCATCAAAGAGTATTATCAACAGCACGTTTGATGCCGCCATACTGCCCACGGTCAACTCCATGGTGGGTATGGGCATTGTTTTCCTGCCGGGCATGATGACAGGCCAGATACTGTCGGGAACCGACCCCACAACGGCCATCGCGTACCAGATCGCGATCATGCTGGGCATACTGGGCGCGGTGGCGCTCACGGTTATGTTTATGCTGCACTGGGGGTATAAAACCTTTTTTACCAACGAAGCACAGCTTCGGTAACCTAGCCCCGCGCGGCGGCCAACGCGGGCAATATAATGCGCATGGGGCGCCTCTGTTTTTCATTGTTTGTACACGCTTGCGGTATATCATCCATAATAATGGTCGAGGTTGATAAAGGCTTGATTGAGGCTGCCGAGGCCATTGCGGGCAACGCGCATTTTGACATCGTCCTGCCGGTGGCCAGGCCGCCTGGCCATAAAAAAACGATAACGGAGCTGAATATGGAGAGATGGATTGACCTGAGAAGCGATACCGTCACATTGCCGACACCGCAAATGCGCCAGAGCATGTTTGAGGCACAGGTGGGAGATGATGTGTACCGGGATGACCCCACTGTGGATGAGCTGGAACGGCTGGCTGCGCAGACGCTGGGCAAGGAAGCGGCGTTGTTTGTGCCGTCCGGAACGATGGGAAACCAGCTTGCGGTGATGTCGCATACCCGCCGGGGCGATGAGCTGATCACCGGGGTGCTCAGCCATGTTGTTGTGCACGAGGTGGGGGCGGCGGCGGTGCTTTCGGGCGTATCGACCCGCGCCATCGATTTTGCAGACGGCCTGTTTGACGCCAGGCTGATTGAGGCCGCGATACGCGCCGACGATATCCACGAACCGCGCACATCGCTGATCGTGATGGAAAACGCGCTTTCAAACGGGCGGGTAATGATGGCGGAGACCGCAGCCCGGGTGTTTGAACTTGCAGGGAGTAGAGGCCTCAAGGTGCATTTGGACGGTGCGCGGCTGTTCAACGCGGCGGTGGCGCTGGGTGTTCCCGTAAGGCAGCTGACGGCACCCTGCGATTCCGTGATGTGCTGTCTGTCAAAGGGTCTGTGCGCGCCGGTCGGTTCAGTGCTGGCGGGCAGCGCGGCGTTCGTTGAGCGGGCGCGGAAGAACCGCAAAATGCTGGGCGGCGGCATGCGGCAGGCCGGTTTTCTGGCGGCAGCAGGCATCATTGCGCTGCGCGACATGCCAGAGCGCCTCAAAGAGGATCATGACAACGCCAAGTATTTGGCGCAGCGGCTGGCGCTTATTCCCGGATTATCGGTGGATATGGACGCGGTGGAGATCAATATGGTGTTCTTCCGGCTGGACCGGCCGGCGGCTGTGCTGGCAAACCTGCCGGAAAGGATGCGCGAAAAAGGCATCAAGATCAACAGCTTCGATGGCTGCGAGGGGCGTTTCGTCACTCATTACGGCATCACACGCGCGGATGTGGACACGGCTGCGGACGCTCTGGCACAGCTGTTAGAATAGCACGGCGGGCACAGTATCCGTTTAAGACGGGCGCTCCGAGTACAGGAGCTATGACCTGTTCATGGCTTCTTATCAAGCCTGTATCTGACAAAGCGCTCCAGCTCCCGGGTAGCCGAACGGATATCCCTGAACACCGGCACGCCGGCTTCCTCCATCACGCGGACGAATCTGCCGAACTGCGGGCCGGCGTTGACCGTGACCACCAGGGGCTTGTCGTATGAGTTGAAGATACGGATGATCCGGCTGGC
>CAZNVX010000433.1:0-2874 GCA_964576225.1 uncultured Christensenellaceae bacterium | reverse complement strand
TGAAATAATAATAATAGATGCAACACGAGCCAAGGTATCGCGAAATTACATTCAACGACAGTTCGAAGGAGTGAAGTGATGAGATATTACAAAAGAAAGAATGAGGACTCATGGCATTGGTGCCCTAATTGCGAAAAATTTCCGGTGGATTTTGACGAAGATATAATTGAGAGCGAACAATGCGAAGAGAAAGAATGTGAAATGTGCCACAAATTAAAAGACGATGACAACTGCATTACTTTTGAACCCATATTAGAAATTTTGTTTCTTTGCTGTGTTAAAAATTATTTACAAAAAACGAAAAAAGATGCCGTGGAAGATCAAGAGCGTATTATTAATATGATAAGATGTTTTCAACTTGCTCTAGAACAGGAAACTAAAAGATTGAGCGATGAAGAGTCTGAACATAGTAAAAAATACGACGAGTGGTTGGCTAATCGAGAGAAAATAATTAGATGTATAAGGAATAGGTTAGAAACAATAGAGAGAGGACAAGATGAGCCAGGTGAAACAAGCCTGTAAATTTAATAATTTTTTATTTATCGCTTCCAAATTTCTGCTGAAAGAGGAATTTATTGTGAGAATTTTCCTTAGCTGGTCTGGAGAGCACAGTTGTAAGTTTGCTGAAGCATTTCGGAATTGGCTTTCTGTAGTGCTTCAAGGGGTGAAACCATACTTTACACCCTCAGATATAGAGAAGGGGACTCGATGGATAACAGATATATCAAAAGAGTTATCTGAATCTCAGTTCGGGATTCTTTGCATCACCAGGGAGAACATTCACAGCGAATGGATACATTTTGAAGCCGGAGCTCTAGCGAAAAACCTCGATAAATCGAATGTTTGTCCAATCTTGTTTGGTATTTCAAATACGGATATTACCGGTCCTCTGAAGCAGTTCCAAACAACGGAGTTTAAGAAAGAAGATATGCTTCGCCTGTTTACACTAATTAATAACCGATTAGGTGAGCAGAAATTGTCGCAAAAGACACTTGATATGGTGTTTGAGAAATGGTGGCCGGATCTTGAGCTTCAAGTTCAACAGATTCTCGATGAAGCTGAAACTCCGGATGCGCCCATTCGAACAGACAGAGAAATACTAGAAGAAATACTTCAATTGAGCAGAGTCGTATTAAAGCATCAAAGTAGGGCAAACGGTATTTCCCCTGCTGCGGTCAAGGAGTTATTAACTTATTATATTGAATTACACGACGATCAAGTCGCAAAACAAAGTGATTATCAGGGAACTCTGTTAGCTCTTAAAAAAATGCATAATTCTGTTGGGTATATATCACAAAAATTTAAGGGGTTTTCTGA
This sequence comes from uncultured Christensenellaceae bacterium, assembly GCA_964576225.1. Lineage (GTDB taxonomy): Bacteria > Bacillota > Clostridia > Christensenellales > SZUA-584 > SZUA-584. The sequence goes on along the minus strand of CAZNVX010000433.1, from coordinate 1,557 downwards.
AGAAATTGATAAGTTATTGGGTGAGTTCTTGAAACTGAGTTACTCTACAGAATCAGATGAGAATCTAGAAAAAGATGATAGCATTCCGTTTTGAGGAGATATTGTTGCTAAACATGGTGTTGAAGAGAATATTCGAGTCGTTGCAGCACGTTGCTGTCGCGAAGCTACACAGCGATTTTAACGCCTTTGAAAGCAGATATTGGGTCTCAAGATGAAGTATTGCATCGACTTGACTGCGTGGTATCTGAATCCAAGCCGTATCTGCCAATTGCTAGATCAAGATACGCTTAACGAATACCTTAAAATGGCGAACTCCCAGAAAGGTCCGGTCTTCTATGCCACGGATGTAGGCAACGCACGAAATGCTATAAAGCACGAGCTGGAGCGCTGGCTTCACAGTAACCAGGTACCCTCTCTGGGCGAGCTAATCTTAAGCAAAGGCACCCTGCGTTCAGGACAGCTCTTTACGGTTTATCAGGATTTTTATGGGAAAGGGTTGTCTAAGTACAGAAATCGTCAAGGACCTTTGCCACGAGATGCAATTGCCGAACTTCACAGCAAAAGTAAGTTTGAGGATAAAAGGAAACTGCGAATTTTGTTTAGTCCAGAAAACCTTATGTCCGCTTCGGCATGGAGCAGGTTGTCAGGACATACTCGGTTATTTTGCTTTTGTTATATTGAAACCTTTAACGGAGAGGAAATCATTGCTCGTCCGTACTTGATTGGTGATGTTCACACTGGCTTGGAGCCGAATAGTCCGGATGCTTGGAATGGTCGGCAATATGGTGAATTGCACATCGCAGACATCGATCAGTTCAGTAAATTTTCCGATGTCCTCAAAAATGAAAAATCAACACCGAATCTAACTGACATGAGGAAAATATCTGAGGAAGAAATCAAGGTCGCGATTGCTGAGATTGTCCATGAAGGGAACATCCCAAAAGACTGGGGAGGTGAGAAGTCGGACCTATTCACTTCCAACCTTTCAGTTAGCGGAACATTCTACACTGCAGCATTTCTACTCAAAGGGCCAGCGAAATTTTCTGAGATGAAAATGGCAGATTTGGGAAAGAACGGCGACCAAATTGATCGTTTGTTTTCAGAACCTGCAGACCTTCTCATTCTCCAACACTGTCATAAAGTATCTACATCAGTTAGAAACACGATGAGAGCATTTGCCAGCCGTATGCATGACCTCAGATATTTCACAATCATTGATGGTTATGACACTTTGAGGTTGCTTAAGGCATACGAGAAATGTGGCGTGGTAGTGTCAAGAGTTTTTCGCAAAAGTTGAATTCAGACAATAGCACCTTGAAAATCGGCTCTGCTGTAGCTTACCCACAGTATGTGTTTCGTCCTATATGGCGGATTCAATCTCCTTTTCCAGCAACGGCTCCATATTCATGTACCGTTTCGTCCCCCACTGGTGGGAGAGCACGTAGCGGAGTCGGGCCGCCACAAGCATCAATGCCGCTTCGCTGTCCGGAAAGCTTCCGACCACGTTGGTTCTCCTCCGGATCTCCCTGTTCAACCGCTCGAGGGCGTTGTTGGTCC
>CAZNVX010000432.1:0-2885 GCA_964576225.1 uncultured Christensenellaceae bacterium | reverse complement strand
CACTTGTGATTCCATAAATTATTCCGTTCAATGAGTACGGCAAATGTACGGAAATCCTCCATTTTCATTCCCTTGGATGTTTTAAACTCTCAAAATGGATGTTTCATATGTTCAGGTATCAGTAGCATTGTAAATAGCCAGCACTCGTTTAAGCATTGCCTCAAACTCATCGAGTTTAACCATATTCGGTCCATCTGATTTTGCATTGTCAGGGTCGGGATGGACTTCAAAGAACAATGCATCAGCTCCTGCTGCGATAGCTCCTTTTGCCAAAGGTTCTATATAATTTCGATTACCACCTGTTGCATTACCTTTTCCACCAGGCTTCTGAACGCTATGTGTGGCATCCATTACTACAGGATACCCAAACTTTTTCATCTCAACGATACCTGTCAAATCCACTACAAGAGTGTTATAGCCAAACGTAGTACCACGCTCACATAGCATAATATTCTTATTTCCAGTCTCCTCAATTTTTTTCACAACATTGGCCATATCCCAAGGAGCTAAGAACTGTGCCTTTTTTACGTTTATTAACTTGCCCGTCTTAGCCGCAGAGACAAGGAGATCGGTTTGCCTGCAAAGGAATGCAGGTATCTGAATAATATCTACGACCTCTGCCACTTTCGCAGCTTGGTAGGGCTCGTGAATATCGGTACATAGCCTCAGGCCGAAGGTATCCTTAACTTTCTTGAGGATTCGTAACCCTTCTTCTATGCCCGGACCACGAAACGAGGAGAGACTTGTTCTGTTGGCCTTATCAAAAGAGGCTTTAAAATAATAATCTAAATTGAGTCTTTCTGCGATACCCTTCATCGTTTCGGCAATGAGCATCACATTGGATTCTGATTCTATTACGCAGGGACCTGCAATAAGTGTCAGTCTTTTCATTGTGTATACTAATTTTATAAGTTTTCGGCTTCTGCAAGCTTACAAGCAAGATCATAATCCTTTTTCTCATCAATATCCATCGCCTCTATTCCACTCACCTCTTGAATGAATGGGTAGTAACCTATACGCCTGTTGTGAACTGTAAAAATGTCTTTCTTAAACATGAAGAATGCGCTTGTCTCTACCCAGATTGGTTCTATATCCTGAGTACGAGGGACATCGTTAAGGTCATAGTTGATTGGTTGTTCCTTATACCACGCGAAAGTCTGTATCCTCTCGGCTGAAAAAGCGGAATCATTCTCACCGGACAGGATATGCGACAGAGCATTCTCGATAGAAGAAACCTTGATAAACGGAGATGTGGTATGCGCCAAAACATACACATCGGCATCAACTTCATTTATAAAGCTCCTGTATATATCAAATCCCTTTACCAAGTCTCCATCGAGCCATTTCTCCCTCTTTTTGAAAATAGCCCTTTCGGGTATGTAGTTCGTGACATCCTCATCGCTGCAGTACACATACACTTCATCGATGCCCTTTACCTGAAGCAATAAGTTTACCATATGCCAACACAGAGGATGTCCTGCAATCGGAAGTATATTCTTATGCGGCAACCTCTGAGAGTTCAGTTTAATCGGAACAAATGCTACGGTCTTCATTCTCGTTATATAATTTATTTGCAAATTCTTCAATCCATTCTAAATCGTGATTCCACCATTCGCTTTCCTGGAGTAGCTTCACGCGCTCTTGGTCAAAGCGCATTTTTAGTTGCTTAGCTGGCACCCCAGCATAGATGGTATATACTTGTATTGAGCGGGTTACGACTGACGCGGCGGCAACAACGGCCCCATCGCCGATGGTAACTCCTAGCAGGATAACTGCATTGCGACCAATCCATACATCGTTGCCAATAGTCACAGGACTCCTGAAATCATCTGCAGGCCACGCGCAGAACTGCTTCGCCTTGGATCGCTTGTAGATGCTCGGCGAAGTAGTGAAAAACTGCCACGGATGTTCCGGCAATCCTATCTGTACATTATAACCAATGCTGCAATACTAGCCGACCTTAGTGCCAGGGAACAGGATTGCACCCGGTGAGCAATACGAGTGGTCCTGTATCTCAACATCAGCTCTAATATCAACGTCACGAGCCAGGTATATCGACTTGCCCAACCTTGCATCAGGATGGATTCTGGTAGTCTGTATTTTGTTTCCCTCACCAAAGCGTTTCTGGATATAACGCTTCAGCCGATAGTCCTTGATGAAATTTGGGATTATGTTTTTCACATCTGCAGTGCACAGATGGTGTTCTCTCCGTCTTTTGTTGTTGTAGTGATCCATGTAGGCGGTATTGTTTCAACTAGTTTGTCTGACTGTCTGTAAACGGTAACTAACATTACAGCATTGTCGGTAAATTAAAGTGGTTCTTCGTAAATTTTGGTGCAATAAGAAGCGTCTCTAATGGCAAAAATATTTGCTTAAAACTCTGTATATCATTATATTAAATTGCTATTTTGAGATATTGTTATTTGTACACCTTCCTTAACAATAATTATCAGAAAGATATCTTATTGTTAAACCGTTAATTTGATACCCCCAAACGTAGCCAGATATAAATACAAAAGTAGGTAACATAAATGCATAAGCCAACTTATCTAACCACGAATATATTGTGCAAGGTTCAAAACCGACTGGTTCATTCCAGCCTCCAACATAAATTATAAAAGCATGGTAAAAACGAGCATTATTATTAATAGTGGACGAATCAATGTAATTTCTTCTAATGTTGAACATTAGCGATCTTGATTAATTTCTAAAATCCATTCAATAAATTCTCTAACCGCTCCATTACCACCTTCTGATTTAGATAAAAAGTCGGCAATTTGACATACCTTATCATGAGCATTTGATGGACATCCGATGCAACCATATGACGTCTTGATTGTTAACATACAAGGAAGGTCATTTAGATCGTCTCCGATATAAGCCAC
>CAZNVX010000431.1:0-2895 GCA_964576225.1 uncultured Christensenellaceae bacterium | reverse complement strand
GCGATCCTTTAACTGGGCACAGGAATAGCTGAAACCATAAAAAAGCCATCGGCTGTAATAAATTAAGATTGCAGCCGATGGCCAAACAATATATTATATTGATGGGGAAGGAATTAGCTGAATATATTCTATACGGCTAAGAGAATTATTTCAATAGTTAAATGGTCTTAATTGTCACAAATTTATATATTTTACGGAGGTAAAGGGAATCTATGGATTTAAACGAACTTATCAGGCAAGTCACAGAAGAAGTGTGTGCCCGGATCACCGGCACAGGGCAGGTGCAGGCATCAGAGGATTACGCGCCGTCGTCCCTGGCCAAGTATATAGACCACACGCTTCTAAAGCCGGACGCGTCAGAAGCACAGATACGCAAGGTTTGTGATGAGGCCAAGAAGCATCAGTTTGCCAGCGTATGCGTGAACCCAAGCTATATCAAGCTTGTGGCCGAACAGCTCGCCGGCAGCGGCGTGGCGCCATGTGTGGTGGTTGGCTTCCCGCTGGGAGCGACGACGCCTGAGGTGAAGGCCGATGAAACGAATACGGTGATTTTAAATGGCGCCAAAGAAGTGGACATGGTCATCAATGTGGGCGCAGTTAAATCCGGCGACTGGGCGCTTGTCAAAAGGGACATTGAGGCGGTGGTCGGTGCAGCCAAGGGGCGTGCTCTGGTGAAAGTAATCATTGAAACATGCCTTCTCACCGACGAAGAAAAAGTAAAGGCCTGTACCGTTTCTAAGTTGGCCGGTGCTGATTTTGTCAAAACGTCGACAGGCTTTTCGACAGGCGGCGCTACAGTGGAAGACGTTCGGCTGATGCGCCAGACTGTGGGTCCCATGATGGGCGTGAAGGCTTCCGGCGGCGTTAAGGACTACAATTCTGCCGTGGCGATGATCAAAGCGGGTGCGACGCGCCTGGGAACAAGCTCCGGCGCTGTAATCGTATCGGGAGCGGCCGAGAAGTCCAGCTGCATCGCGTGCGGTCGCTGTCAGACGGCTTGCCCCACAGGCAATGTGACAATAACGAAATCTCAATATTGATTAATTTGGAGGAATAAACGATGACTAAAGAAGCTCTGGGTATGGTGGAAACAAAAGGACTTATTGGTGCGATCGAAGCAGCAGACGCAATGGTCAAAGCGGCCAACGTTACGTTGATTGGCAAAGAAAAGATCGGCAGCGGCCTGGTAACGGTGATGGTGCGTGGCGATGTCGGCGCCGTCAAGGCGTCTGTGGATGCCGGCGCGGCAGCGGCCAAGCGTGTGGGCGAGCTTTACGGCGTCCATGTCATTCCTCGTCCGCATTCGGATGTGGAAGGGATTTTGCCTCAGCAGTAATATTATCTGACAGTTTCAATTCATATACAAAACGGCGTGTCTGTCCGTGACCGCCGTTTTTTGTTTTCCCCGATAATAAATCAATGCCTGTATTCATATACATAACCATGGAACAAATGATTGAATGGCTGCATGCCCTTGAGAAGTACCTGCCGGGTCATATCCACACAGCTCTGTCAGCTGTTCGAGGCGGCGTTTTGACACTCGTTGAAGAACTGCGACTGCGTGCGGACCGCCCGCTGATGATTTATACGGGGGAGGGCGGCTATTGCGTGGATGCCGACGGCCGTCTCGGGACGGAGAGCGGGTTAACGGTGCGCGAAAAGGATATCGAACAAACATTCAGCGCAATCACCGGCAAGTCACCTTATGCGTATGAAGATGAGATCAGGCAAGGGTTTTTGACGCTGTGTAATGGTATACGGGCCGGCCTGTCGGGCAATGCCATGCTGTCGGGCGGCAAACTCAGAACGTACAAGAGCGTCAGCGGGATTAATTTTCGAATACCCCGCCAGGTTACGGGTATCAGTCGGGATCTGCTGCCGTATATCACCAAGCAGAACAAGCTTGTCAACACGCTGATTATTTCTTCGCCAAAACTGGGAAAAACAACGCTGGCGCGCGATGTCGCACGTTGTGCGGGCAGCGGTTTGTGGCTGCCTCCCTGCAAGGTGACCATCATCGACGAGAGGCAGGAACTCGCAGCTACCCACGAAGGATCTCCGTTGTTTGATGTCGGCCGTGAGACGGATGTGATATCAGGGGTCATGAAGCATACAGGGGTGTTCATGGCGCTGCGCTCGCTGTCCCCGGATGTGATTGTGACGGATGAAATTGGAAAGAGCGACGATTTGGAAGCGCTTAAGGAAGTGGCCAACAGCGGTGTTGTGATGGTCGCCACGGCACATGCGCCCGATCTAGATTCTCTGCTCAAACGATTATTCTTTCGGGAACTGTTCGGCGCGCAGCTGTTTGACGCCTATGTGGTGCTGACGGCTGTGCTTGGCCGTATCACGGTGTCGAAGGTCTTCGGAGCACAGGGGCAACCATTGCTGGAGACCCCGTTTTTGTTGAAAAGGCTGGAAGCGGTATGAAACTCGTCCTGTGTTTGATCATCGTTATTCTGAGCGCCTATATCGGGCGGCTGTTGTCACGCCGCATGGCACTTCGGCTTGACTTTTTTCGGGATTATCACTCGGCCATGACGTTGCTCTCGGACAAAATGGTGGGGCTTGGGCTTGAGTTGTATAAGGCGCTGGGCGCTGTCCAAAGCGAGAATATTGATCCGTTGTTCTGCGCATGTGCCAGGTTATTAAGACAATCACCCAAGGCGCGCCTGGGCTGTATCTGGCGGCAAAGCTTTGAGCAATGCCTTGAGGCACGCTTGCTTCTCAATAAAGTGGATACACAGGTGGTGCTGGAAGGCGGGGAAGCGTTGGAATCCCTTTGTGCGAATCCGAGCGAAAAACAGTCGGCCATTTATCTGAAACGTTTGGCGGGGTACGTGGCGGTGCTCGAACAAGAAAAAATGAAGAAATGTAAGATTTACAATACAGCGG
>CAZNVX010000430.1:0-2896 GCA_964576225.1 uncultured Christensenellaceae bacterium | reverse complement strand
GGGCTGCGGGGAGACAGCTACCATGGCTTAACCAATGAACTTCCTGCCCTCAAAGCGTTCTACGAGACATTATTCACACTCTCCGGCTACAGCCGCACCGGCTTGTTTTTCGCTCCCCTCTTTTTTATACTGGGCGCGCGGATCTCAGAATCATCCAAATGTTTTGGCTTGAAGGAAAGCATAACGGGCCTTGGCGTCTCATTGATACTCATGACAACGGAAGGCCTGTGGCTTAGCGCAATCGGCATTCAACGCCATGACAGCATGTATATCATGCTGCCGCTGTGCGTGGTGTTTCTGTTTAACAGTCTGCTTTTGTGGAACGCAAGCGCGGTAAAGCATTCTCGCCTGTATTCAATGGTCATCTACATTATTCATCCCATGATGATCGTCTGCATGCGACGATTATCTGATTCTATCGGCGTCCCGTTGCTGGTGGACAACAGCGTGGTGCATTTTGCGGCGGTGACAATAGGCTCGACAGCGGCGGCAATAGCGCTTGTATCATGTTATCAGAAGATAAGGGCAAGGTGCTCACCTGTACGCAAGAGCGGCACAGACCGGGCATGGGCGGAAATCAGCCTTGATAACCTGTGCCACAACGCCAGAGCCATGCAGCAGATACTGCCTGAAGAATGCAGCATTATGGCGGTCGTGAAAGCCAACGCCTATGGACATGGCGCCGTCGAGGTTTCCAGAGCTTTGGGGCATATGGGCATCCGTGCCTTTGCCGTTGCAACAGTTGACGAAGGCATCAGCCTGCGCGAAAACGGTATACAGGGCGTTATACTGATACTGGGATACACAGATCCTCAAAGGGCTGCGGCGCTTGCGCGTTACCGCTTGTCGCAGACTGTATTGGATGCCCGCTATGCCGCTGCGCTTAGCGGCGCGGGAAAACGGGTGCACGTACATATCAAGATCGATACCGGCATGCACAGGCTGGGAGAAAGCTCTGACAACAGGGCGCAAATCGCGGATATTTTTCGCCATGAACGCCTTGTGGTGGACGGTATATTCACACATCTATGCGCCTCAGACAGCTTGAAGGAGGCCGATGTGAATATGACAAAACGGCAAATCGGTAGATTCTTTTGTTTGCTGGATCAGCTTAAGACCGAGCAGGTCAAAATTCCAAAAATACATATTTTAAGCAGTTATGGCGCTTTGAATTACAGTAATACGCCAGCCGACTATGCCCGTCTTGGTCTGGCGTTATACGGTGCTGCGACAGATGGCATTCAAGCTGACATTGTCTTAAGGCCGGTTTTATCGCTGAAATCGCGGGTTGTGCTGATCAGAACGGTTGCGGCAGGCGAAGGCGTGGGCTATGGCTGTGCGCATATTGCCCAAAGGGATACGCGTGTCGCTGTGCTCTCTATTGGTTATGCGGACGGGCTGCCAAGAAGCCTTGGAAACGGGCGCGGCTGCGTATTGCTGAATGGCCGCCGCGCGCCAATTATCGGCAGCATATGCATGGATCAGATGATGGCCGACGTAACCGACATACCGGAGGTAAAGCACGGGGACGTTGCCACGCTTATCGGCTGCGACGGGGAGGCGCAAATTCTTGCCGAGGAGATTGCGGCGCGCACCAATACGATTACGAATGAAGTGTTGAGCCGTCTTGGTAACCGGCTCAAGCGTGTGTTTGTCTGTTGTAATCATTAAACGGTTTCACTCATGATGATATTCTGCGGTGCAAAAAAACAGGGTGATTTTGTTAAAACATATTCTCGGTTGGCAACCCGCTGTATGATTATTCTGTGTGGGTTCACTATTTGATCCGTACATGATATAATTCGAACGCAAATAATAAGGTGGCAAAGGCAGATGGATGGGAAAAGAATAATCGTCGTATATAAATCTAAAACCGGCTTTACAGAAAAATAAGCGTCCTGGATTGCAGATGCTTTGCGTTGTGATGCCATCAGCTTGGACAAATTCAGCATTGACAGAGCGGCACAATATGATGTTGTGATTTTTGGCGGAGGTATCCACGCGGGCAGAGTTAATGGGATTAAGTTTATCAAGAACAATATGCCCTTATTAGCAGAAAAAACGGTTGTGGTTTTTGCAACCGGGGCAACTGCGCCCATTCCGGAAGAGATTGAAAAATTCGAAACAGATAATATCCCCGATGAAATGAAGATTAAGTTCTTCTATTTTCAAAGCGGTATGAATTATTCACGGATACATGGCACAGACAGACTGTTAATGGGAGTGTTAAAAACTGTTTTAACAGTGAAGAAGAATAAATCTGACGTTGAGAAGGGCACCTTGGATGCCATTCAAGAATCCTACGATTATTCGGACCGCAGTCAAATAGAACCGCTGACCCGCTATATAAAACAAGGCTTAGTCTAATCTGATAAATCTCATTTACCGTGAGGGAATCCTTTCTTTTGACAGCAAACAGGGCTTTAATTCATGCTTTCTATCCTGCTTGGGAGCAACAAAAGAAAGGCGTTATAATGGAGGATCAAACGTCATGATGCACAAATAAATTTACACGGTCATGACCTCGATGCCCATCTCTTTAAGACGGCTGAGCGTGTCCCTGCTGGCCTTGTTGTCGGTAATCACCAGATCGACATCTTCAAACTTACATATGTTGACGAAAGCAACTTTATTGAACTTTGAATGATCGCAAAGTATAATCACCTCGCGCGAGGCTTTTATCATGAGCTTGTTGGGAGAAATCTCTTCTATTGAGAAGTTCATAAAGCCTGTATCGAAATCCACCGCGTCTACGCCGATGAACGCTTTGTCAGCGTGGATTTGGCTTATCATGTTTTCGGTGAAATAACCGTTCAGGGAGAAATGGTTTTTGCGCAGACTGCCGCCCAGCACCATCAGATCCACATTATTGAAATGAGAGAGCTCCACCGCGCTA
>CAZNVX010000429.1:0-2897 GCA_964576225.1 uncultured Christensenellaceae bacterium | reverse complement strand
CGAACGGCTCAATCCGGCGGACTTTTGACATCAATCTGGAGCAATCGAGCCATGTTGAAGCCGTAATCCTGTTGCAACGGCTGTAACGCTGACGTTGCAAGGTTTAACGAGATTGCGGTAAGAAATATGCTTTGACGTGAGTGAATTCCCTCACGTCTTTTCTTATTGGTAGAATGTTAATGGGTGTTTCAATTTATGTAGATGTGAAGGATAATGAAAAATGTAAGGATTATACCAATTAAACCGAAAGAAAATAAAAGGCTTAGGGTTGCAGCCTATTGCCGAGTCAGCACCTCCGGGCCGGAGCAGTTGCGCAGCCTTGAGATTCAGATAAAGACTTATACAAAGATGATAAAAAGCGATCCTAACTGGCTTTTTGCAGGTGTTTATTATGATGTTGAAAGCGGGCTTCGTCGAAGCGGCAGAAAAAGTCTGGACAAGCTACTCAAAAAAGCGGCAAAAGGTAAAATTGATTACATCATCACCAAGTCAATCAGCAGGGTATCGAGAGATACGCTGGAGATTTTGCAGATTATAAGATTTTTAAGAGAGCGAGGGATCAATATGCATTTTGAAAATGAGAAGCTGGATTCAATCGAAGCGGATAAAGAATTCGAGATTACGCTGAGGGGTATGTTGGCACAGGACGAAAGCCGGAATATCAGCGAAAATATTCAATGGGGAATTCAGCGCAAGTTTGAAAAGGGCGAGATTTATACGAAGTATAAGAACTTTATGGGATATACTTGCGTTGGCGGTGAGATTGTTATCGTGCCGGAGCAGGCGGAGGTGATTAGAAAAATATTTGATTTATATTTGCAGGGTTTGTCACTGGGACAAATAAAGTCTTATCTGGAATCCCAAGGGATTAAGACTGTAACGGGCAAGGATGGCTGGGATACGAAAACGATTCAGAGGATGTTGACCAATGAGAAATATAAGGGCGACACAATGCTTCAAAAGACCTTCACCGAGGATTTTATGACCGGCAAGAAAAGCAAAAATATCGGACAACGTAACCGATATTATGTAAAAGATAGCCATCCTGCCATTGTTTCTTCAGAAGTATTTGATAAGGTGCAGGAGGAAATGGCCAAACGATCGAGGGTTGTCAGCAACGAGGATGGTACCGTAGAATACAGCGGCAGTAAATATAACGGAAAATACATTCTCGGAAATCTGCTTGTATGCGGCGATTGCGGAGCATCTTATCGTAGGAGAACTGAACGGGGCAAGGTTGTCTGGCGCTGTGCTACAAGGATCGAAAAGGGTAAAGATGCCTGCCCGCACTCCCCTACTTTGGATGAAGGCTGGGTAATTGATACTCTGGGATTGGCCGTTTGCCAGGACGGAGTTTATGATGAAGCAATAATCAGGAGTAAAGTTGATAAAATTCAGGTTTTTGAAACCTATATCCTGATTTTTTGTACAGATGGGACACCGAAGAAAAAGAAATTTAGTAATGTCTAAATCTATATATATACAAAATATTCAGATCCAATCATTGATTCGACATCAACTATGGTATAATATTCCTGTAAATTTGCTCTTTGTTTGACTTTAATATCATAAATAATGCTTAAATCATTATCAAAGAAGATTATTTTTTACAGGGAGAATCGTTTGTGAAACCTCAATATTTAGACTGGATTATTCAAGAAAAACAAATAACTACTTCCGAAGGGAAGCAAATTAATGTATATGAACTCGTGATCCAAGATGACGAAAGCATTCTTAACTCTTGGGCGAAGCGTCTAAGGGAACATTACTGTGCCGATTGTGAAATAGATGTCTTGCGTGCAGGGTTTGGTCTTGAAAGAAATGAATATTTGAAAACAATTAAGTTTCCAGATGCACGAATTAGCCCGGGACCTTCTGTGCGTTCAGGGGATTTTACAGAAATATTAGTTGCCGATTACGTTCAATATGTTCTTGACTATATTGTCCCGAGAACACGTTACGACCGTAAGGTAAACAGGAACTCTTCTACTATGGGCAGTGACCTCATAGGATATAAGTGCGGTAATAAAATAAGTAGTAATGATGAACTGATAGTTTTTGAAGTAAAGGCCAAAGCCAGTGATGTTCCTCCCTCTTCGGAGGTAAGGCTCCAAAAGGCCATAGACGATTCCAACAAGGATGTTGTCAGGCTTGCGGAAACATTGAATGCTGTTGCTCAGCGTTTAATAGATCGACGCGATTTCGAAGAAGCAAAGCAAGTGCAGCGATTCCAGAATTCTTCTGATAACCCGTATCGAAGAACTTATGCAGCGGCTGCTGTACACTCCAACATGTCCTATTCTGAAACCGCGCTTAAAACCGTTTCTACTCTGCACCACGCTGACCCCGATTTGAGACTTATAGTTATACACTGCGACAAACTGATGGATTTCATACATAAAATGTATGGGAGGGCGTGTGAATGCTGATAGGAAGTAATTCAAAATATCTGCTGAAACAGACGCGCTCAAAGGCAAAAATGTATGAGTACAGTGTACCAAGCGAGTTACATATCGCAGTTGAAAATAATGCGAACGAATTGCTGTTGATTGCAATTGCGGCAATAGGAAATATCTCGGCTGAAGTACTTAATGAAAACAATCCATATAGGATTATCCCCACAGAAAAAAAAGAGGAAATGGAGTTTGCGTCACACTATTTTGACGCCTTTTTACAATCAAAGTTAAATCCGAGTTACCCTCAATATTATCTGCTTTTAGGGGCGATTTCATATTATTTATGCGAATATGCCGGAAGCGCAAAAGTTATGGCAAAGATGATTGCAATCGATGAGCTTGACTTGGGTTGTGGCGGGATTGAAAAGGTACTGGCTTTATTGCTCCAAGATAAACTCGATGATGATAACATAACAGAACTTGAGACAGAGACTCCTTGCA
>CAZNVX010000428.1:0-2905 GCA_964576225.1 uncultured Christensenellaceae bacterium | reverse complement strand
GGGTGCGCTGCTGGCCATTTTTCTGGGCTCCGCGGCGGCAGGCCCGCTGTATGCGGCTTTTCCAGTGGCGGCGGTGTTCATGAAAAAGGGGGCGAAGTTCCTGAACGTGCTGTTGTTTCTCGGAGCATGGTCCACCACCAAGGTGCCTATGGTATTGTTCGAACTGACGTCGATGGGGCCGGCATTTACATTCACGCGGTTGGGTTTAAGCCTTGCGGGCATCACTGTGATTGCTTGGCTGGTAAGCCACATGACTGGGAAGACTGGAATCGCACGCATATACGAGAACACGCAAAATCTTTAACGAGGCGCATGCCTTAAGCGCAGTTGATGCCGGAGCCTTTCATGCGGCAGTGATGGTGTTCGTCGCCTCGGCTGACGCCATAAACGGGGCTTGCAAACAGAGCCAAACATGTGTATCATGGTGAATAGTCTGACGACGTACTAAACTAATGTATATTTGGTAGGAGGGTAGCACGGATGTCCAACGTTAAGTTTTTTTGTCATGATTTTTTCCCGTTGGAGATGCATAAAGTCCGCATCGTCCAGAAACTCGATCTTATTCCCATCGAACAGCGTTTAAGGGCCATTTCACAGGCAGGAAACAACACATTTCTTCTAAAAAACCAGGATGTATATCTCGATATGCTGACCGACAGCGGTGTCAACGCGATGAGTGACAATCAGCTTGCAGCCATGATGCAGGCGGATGATAGTTACGCAGGGTCGCAAACCTACACGCGGCTGGAGAATAAAATTCGCGAGCTGTTTGGGACGGAGTATTTTCTGCCCATGCACCAAGGCCGTGCGTGCGAGAATATTCTTGCTCAGCTTTTTGTGAAAAACGGTGATATTGTGCCAATGAATTATCATTTCACAACCACAAAGGCGCATATCACGCTAAACGGCGGTCATGTTGTGGAACTGTTTAAAGATGTGGCGATGGAGATTGAAAGTGACGAGCCTTTTAAGGGCGACATGGATTTAGACAAGCTAAAAGCACTCATCAACAAGCACGGAGCGTCAAAGATCCCGTTTCTTCGCATTGAGATGGGAACCAACCTGATCGGCGGCCAGCCGGTATCCCTCGTAAACATGAGGCAGGTTCACAAGATCTGCAAGCAGCACGATATTTTGGTGGTAACGGATATAAGCCTGCTTGCCGACAACCTGTATTTCATGAAAATCCGTGAGGAAGCCTGCAAGGACATGAGCATTGAGGAGATCACCAAAGAGATCTGCGCGCTGTCCGACATCGTGTACTTTTCAGCCAGAAAGCTTGGCTGCGCACGCGGCGGCGGCATCTGCATGAATGATCACGCGCTCTATATGAAAATGCGCGAGAAGGTGCCGCTTTATGAAGGCTTTTTGACTTACGGAGGTATGTCGGTGCGTGAAATGGAAGCGATCACTGTCGGCCTGCAGGAAACAATGGATATGGATATGATCAATCAGGGCCCGCTGTTTATACAATATATGGTCGATCAGCTCTGCAATAAAGGGATACCTGTGGTCACGCCGGCCGGCGGTCTTGGCTGTCATCTGAATGCAGCTGCGTTTTTACCGCATGTGCCGCAGTCTCAGTATCCCGCCGGCGCATTGGCTGCCGCATTGTTTATCGCAGGTGGTGTGCGCGGAATGGAACGCGGTACGCTGTCCGAACAGCGCGACGAAGACGGCAACGAAACGTTTTCCAATATGGAGCTGTTAAGGCTCGCACTGCCGCGGCGTGTCTTTACCCTGTCGCAGGTGATGTATGCGATTGACCGCATTGCCTGGCTGTATGAAAACCGGGAATTGGTCGGCGGGCTTTCGTTTGTTGAGGAACCAAGTGTGCTTCGATTCTTTTTCGGTCGCTTAAAGCCGGTATCGGATTGGCAGGACAGACTGGTTGATAAATTCCGTGCGGATTTTGGTGACAGCCTCTAATCTCTGAACTTGGACTGCCGCGCTAGGCGCGACATGAATGCAATTGGGACAGTATCAGATAATTTCTGGCTGTCCCTTTTTGTTACTGGTATCAATGATTTAGGGCAGTTCGTTTTGATGTCTGGCATACATGATACTGCGAAAAAGATTGTATAATGGCGCTCTCAATGATACGATGACAATATCGGTTTCATACATAATGTAGCGATCATCTGTGACGGGCAAAAGGCTATCGTGTTAAAAGATTAAAGGGAGGGCGTTGATGATGGAAAAAGAAAAAGCGAGCTTGACTCTACGGCTGTTAAATCTGGCTTCCTTTACCATTATGGTGAGCGTGAATGCGCTGGCCAATATTTTGCCGATTGGCGGCATCAATACCGGCGCCGTGTCCGATTCGTACCCGAACCTGTTTGCACCCGCCGGGCTGACGTTTTCCATCTGGGGCGTCATCTACGTGCTGCTGCTGTTGTTTTGTCTGTATCAGCTTGGTATGTTGGGCGGCAATCACGCGCTGGTCAAGCGCATTGGGCCGCTCTTTATCATGTCGTCGCTGGCAAACACCGCATGGATTTTTTCTTGGCACTACCGTATCATACCGCTGTCGCTTGTGTTGATGACCGTGTTGCTGGTCACACTGATACTGACGTATCTGCGTATCAGCCGCGCAGCCGGGTTATCGCTTTTTGACAAGCTGTTTATGCGGCTTCCTTTCTCAATCTACTTCGGCTGGATCACGGTGGCAACAATCGCCAACGTCACAACGCTGCTGGTGGACATCGGCTGGAACCGATTTGGGCTATCGGAATCCTTCTGGACCGTTGTGGCGATGGCTGCCGGTGCCGTAATCGGTGTGGCGGCGATGCTCAGAAACAAGGATCCTTTTTATGGTTTGGTGATATTGTGGGCTTATCTGGGTATTTTGCTCAAGCATTTGCCATCCGGGGCATTTGCAGGGCGATATGAGGCGGTCATTATT
>CAZNVX010000427.1:0-2944 GCA_964576225.1 uncultured Christensenellaceae bacterium | reverse complement strand
GGGCGGTCTCTGCATGCGCTGCAGCCTGCGTTTTTTCTCCATAGTATGCGCGTATATCCGCCGCGCTGCGCGCCACATGGGCTCCGCTTGCAATCAGTTCGTTCGGCAGCGCCGACGATACAAGGTATGGCGGCCCCGGCGTCGCGAAGATATCCCGTCCGTAACCGATAGCCAGCGCTGCCGTGATGGCCGTCCCGCCCTCCAGGCCGGACTCCGCCACCAGCAGGCCGCGGCACAGCCCCGCGATAATGCGATTGCGCACCGGGAAATTGGCTGCTGCCGGCCCCGTACCGGGCGGCAATTCCGAGACCACCGCGCCTGTATCCACGACCCTGCGATACAGCGCATCGTTTTCAGGCGGATAGACCACGTCGACGCCGCAGCCCAAAACCGCCACGGTGGACCGTTCGCCATCCAGTGCGCCCAAATGCGCCGACGTATCGATGCCGCGCGCCATACCCGACACCACCGGCATCTGCAGCTCCGCGGCAACCGCGCGCGTATGCTCAAACCCGCGCCGTGTGCAGCCCCGCGTGCCCACGATGCCGATCGCATCCTCAAGCAAAGGCAGCCTGCCCCGAACGAACAGCACGGGCGGCGGCCATGGTATCGCCGCCAGCCGGGCGGGATACGCGTCATCCAGTCTGGTAACCGCATGGATACTCTTTGCTTCCAGTTCAGCAAGCATTTCGGCCGCACGCGCCTTAGAACACGCCGCTTTGGCGGCGGCCATCACGTCACGCGGCAGTTTTTCCGCCAAGGTATTATCTGCCTCCATGGCGTTAAAGAAATCCGCTGCGCTGCCATATGCTTTAAGCAAGCGATAAAACGTCTTCGCGCCGATGCCGGGCAGTGACGCCATCCATATCCAGTACTTTTGTTCTTCGGTATATGTCATGATCATCAACCCCAGTACCGTTCATCCGGCGTGCGGTACTGCAGCGCCTCGGCCAAATGATTCACCCCGATGCCGTCCGCGCTCTCCAGGTCGGCGATGGTACGCGCCACCTTTCTGACACGCGCCATGCCGCGCGGGCTTAGGTTCAGCGTCTGGTATGCCCGCTGCATCAGCTTGCCGCACGCATCGTCCAATGCACAGTGGGTGTTAAGCTGCTCGGAGGACAGCGCCGCGTTGGCATAGATACCGGTGCCCTCATAGCGCTGCTGCTGGATGCGCCGCGCCGCGTTGACGCGCGCCCGCACATCCCGCGAGGCCTCGCCCGGCGTCTCGTCCGTCAGCTCGCTGAACGTGACATTGTTCATGCCGATGTGCATGTCGATGCGGTCCAGCAGCGGCCCGCTGATGCGCGAGAGGTACTGCTTGATCTCGCGCGGTGAACAGCGGCACGGCTTATCGCTGCCGAAATGGCCGCACGGACACGGGTTCATGGACGCGATGAGCATCACGTTGGCCGGATATGTCAGCTTGGCGTTGGCGCGCGCAATGCTGATCTGCCGATCTTCCAGCGGCTGACGCAGCGCCTCTAAGGCCTGCCTTTTGAATTCAGGCAGCTCGTCAAGGAACAGCACACCGCCGTGAGCAAGACTGATCTCTCCCGGCAGCACGCGCAGGCCGCCGCCCGTCAGCGCCGCTGTAGACATCGTATGGTGCGGGCTGCGAAACGGCCTTATCGTGGCCAGCCCGCCGCCTGACAGGCCGCAGACCGACTGTATCTTGGATATTTCCATCGCTTCGTCAAAGGTCAGCTCGGGCAGTATGCCGGGAACCGCCCGCGCCAGCATGGTCTTCCCGGAGCCGGGCGGCCCGATAAAAAGCAAGTTATGCCCGCCCGCCGCCGCAATCTCCAGTGCCCTTCGGGCATGCTGCTGACCGCGGATGTGTGCCATATCGTGCGCGCACAGAGCCGATTCGTCCGGCACATAAAAATGGGTGGGCAACGGGACGATGGGTTGTACGCCGTTTAAATGCGCCGCCAGATCGGAAAGCGTCTCCACCGCATAGATATCAAGACCGCTCACATACGCCGCCTCGTCGGCGTTTCCTGCGGAAATATAAAGCCGCTTTATGCCCGCCTCCTTCGCGGATATGGCCATCGGCAGCGCTCCCGCAACACCGCGCAAATGACCGTCGAGCGACAGTTCGCCAAGAAAAGCGCTCGTCTCATCCGGCTGGATGACCTGCCCGGCAGCACACAGCAGCCCCACCGCGATGGCGAGATCGTATATCGGGCCGTCTTTTTTCAGGTCGGCCGGGGCCAGATTGATGGTGATACGCTGCTGCGGGTACGCAAAGCCGGAGTTCTTTATGGCAGCGCGCACGCGCTCCTTGGATTCGCGTACGGCAGCACCCGGCAACCCAACCGTCTCATAAGCGGGCATGCCGTTTGCGATATCCGCCTCCACGATCACGGAATATCCGTTTAGACCCATAAGGCCGCAGCTTATGATTTTTGAGAGCATAATGGCCTCGCTTTACTTGTTTTCCGGCGGGGCGGGCACGGGCTCGCGAAACACGAGCAGCTTATTGCCCGCGAAATTGACCGTAAATGAAAACGCAGTGGCCGCCAATTTGGCCCAGATATTGGGCAGACCGTACAAACCGCCAAGTATGTATACCGCAAGGGTGTTGATCCCCAGCGATATCAGGTTGACGAATATGAATTTTAAAAAGGGTGGCGAGAGAAACCGGGGATGGACAACGCGTTTTTCCGAACCGCCGCGCGTTGGAAGCGTGACGGTATAGGCGGAAAAGAAATTTAGCTTCATCTGAAACGTCCAGTACCGGTTGAGCAGAAAGCTGTTGACAATGCCGCAGGTATAAGAGATTACATTTGACATGACAAGCGGCCACCCAAGCACTACATTGAGCAACGATAGTATTCCAAAATCGACAAGGAAATTCACGACGCCCACGCACTGGAACTTGACAAAATGCCAGAAACCTTTCCTGTATTTATGATAGAGCCTGTTGATCATGCATCCC
>CAZNVX010000426.1:0-2968 GCA_964576225.1 uncultured Christensenellaceae bacterium | reverse complement strand
TGTCTCTGGCGTTTATCGCAGCGCTGGCACTCAGTCCGCTGGATCTTTTTATGGCGGGGTTTCAGCTCTCGTTCGGTGCCGTTTTTGGTATGCTGACGCTTGGCTGGCAGATGCGCCGGTGGTTGGGAAAAAAGCTGCCGCATCGCCTGTCATGGCTGGGGGGGGCGCTTTCGGCATCCGCAGGCGCGTCGGCGGGAACGCTGCCGATACTTGCCGCGTCGTTCAACCGCATATCTCTGCTCAGCATGGTGTTGAACATTCTCATGATTCCGTTGGCATCGGCCGTCATTGTGCTGGTGTTTATCTGTACCTTCCTTGGTATGGCTGCCGCCCCTGTGGCCGCGTATTTGTCTTATCTGCCCGCAACGCTGACCCGTTTTATGATGACAGTCATCGGCTGGGCTGCGGATCTGCCTTTCATGGCTTTTAGCGTGGCTTCTCCGGCTTGGTATATGGTGGCGGCATGGTTTGCTCTGCTGTTTATCAGCTCAAAATACCTGGTGATTAAAGTGCGCGTCAAGACGGCTTTATTGACAGGCATGTCTGCCGTTGTTTTGGCGGTGCTGCTGCTGGCGCGTCCCGGGGGGATGTACCTTGTGTTTCTTGATGTCGGTCAGGCTGACGCGGCGTTTATCCGGACGGAACAGGGGGGTGAATACTTTATCGACGGCGGCAGGCCGGAAAGCGCCGACGAGGTGGTTGCCTTTGCCACTCGCTGCGGCATAGCGCCGGAAGCGGCGTTTGTCTCTCATACCGACGCTGATCACTTTGCGGGTATTTCAGCTCTGTATCAAGCCGGGCTGCTAAAAAAAGCGTACTGCTCGTATCAGGAGGCGGCTGCGGTAGCGGAAGCCTTGCCGGAGGCTGAGGTCATACCTCTTGGCGCAGGTGATGTGGTGCTGCTGGACGATTTGACAAAAGCCGTGGTATTATATCCTGGCCGTGATACGGATGTGGACGGTGCCAATGAAGCATCGCTTGTGCTGCTCATCGAATACAATGACCACAGAATTCTGTTTACCGGGGATATTTCGGGGCGGACGGAGACAGCAGTCTTGACCGGTGTTGGCCGGGTGGATATTTATAAAGCGGCTCATCATGGCTCCAAGTTTTCGTCATACCGGTTGCCGCTCTCGGCACTGACGCCCGAATACAGTGTGGTCAGCGTGGGCGCCAACAGCTTTGGTCATCCGCACGTATGGGCTATGCGCAGCCTTAATGATTACTCTGGTAAGGTCTATAAAACGATAGACGATTACGCGGTGGAGTTTTATATCGACAAGAATACTATTTCTGTGAAGACGTATGGTGATCAGCAGCATGGATAAAAACGTATACCTGTTCTCCGGTGAGGGCTATATGGTCAGGGCGGGCTTAAAAAAGCTCAGAGAATCGCTCGATATCGAGTTTGATGAACTCAACGTGATGATGTATGGCAGCATGCCCGGAGCCGACGAACTGATCGAAGCGTGCGCGGCTGTGCCTTTTCTGTCGCCGTTGCGGCTGGTTGCCGTGACCGACTGTACGGTGCTGACTGCGACGGGCAGCAAGGAAGAAGCCAAAAGAATCGCGGACAGCCTTGACCGGCTGCCGGACTCAACGGTATTGGTGCTGTGTACGCCCGATGCGCCGGACAAACGCCGTGCGCTCTATAAGAGAATCAGTGAAATCGGGACGATCCGGGAATATGCAATACCCGGCCCTGGCGAATGTGCCGCATTCGTGGCCGCGCAGGCCAAAACACATGGCGCGCGGATCGGCACAGCGGCAGCACAGAAGCTGGTATCCGTTGTGGGATATGATTACTATGCGCTGGAGAACGAGGTGACGAAGCTGGCGGTTTACAGCGCTTTTGGCGAGATCACGGCAGCACATGTGGCCGCATGCGTGTCCCGTTCACTTGAATACAATGTGTTCGAAATCCACCGGCTGTTTGTCAATCGGCAGGCGGCACAGGCACAGGCCATGCTTGACGATCTGCTCACTGATGAAAGACCCGAAATGCTTATCGGTCTTTTTGCGCGTAAAATACGGGATATGTATAAAGTAAAAGCGATGCTGGATGCCCGTTACGGGCTCGGGAAGATTGCGACAATGCTGAATATGAAAAGCTATCCGGTGCAAATGCTGGCAAAAGAATGCGCGCGTTTTTCCCAGAACGAGCTCAGACATGCGCAGGTCGCACTTGCCGATCTTGATTATGGCATCAAAAGCGGTTTAAAAGACGCCGGTCTGGCGCTTCCGGAGGTTTTGATCAATATCTATAAGCTTTAGCACAAACACAAAAAAGCCCACAGCCCTGGCTCTTGGCCGTAAGGGGCTGGAGGCTTGTACACAGCCTTTGTTAAGAACCTAGGCGGTTATACCGTTGATGGCCTTGGATATCTGAGCCTTTTTGCGGCTGACGCTGTTTTTGTGGAGTGTTCCTTTAAGTGCGGCCTTATCCAGCGCACCCGTATATTCCTTATAAAGCACAGCAGCGGCTTCCTTGTCGCCTGCGTCCACAGCAGCTTTAAACTTTTTGGCAAGCGTTTTAAGCTCCGATTTCACAATGCGGTTTTTTAAATTGGCCTTTGCTTCCACCCGCATCCGCCGTTCCGCTGATTTAATGTTTGGCAAGTCTCAAAACCTCCAGTGTTTAATACGTATTTCAATAACGAAGGCTATTTTAACACAGCCAAAGACGTTTTGCAATAATATATTGACCGCGGTTTCAAGAAAACAAATCTGGCTTTAATAGAGACTTATGACTCGGCTGAACCGGAGAAATTTTGCTATTGGCGTAATTGAAACCGTTGTGGTAAAATACCATTACAAATCGCGGAGGCATTATTTATGTATTGTAAAAAGTGTGGGAAAGATTATCCCAAAACAAAAAAAGTCTGTAATGACTGTGGTATTGCTCTGGTCAACGGAACGTCGCCGGCAACCAGGAAACGCAAGATGAATATGGGTGTCATCATAGTTT
>CAZNVX010000425.1:0-2971 GCA_964576225.1 uncultured Christensenellaceae bacterium | reverse complement strand
GAGTATGTGCAATCGCACCAGGGCATAGTCCGCAATGGTCACTTTGCCGTCGCCGTTAGCGTCCCCATTAACCACGATGGTGAGCGTATCCACTGAGGAGCCGCCCTCGGTAAGCCGCAGCTGCATACCGGTGGCCACCGCTCCTCCGGTATAAACGCTGCCGTTTTTATCACGCACCGACAGGCCAGACGCATTGTTTTTCATACCGTCAATCAGGCCGGTGGCCGAAGTGCCCGCCGGGACGCCCGTCAGCAGTCTGCCAGCGCGCTCGACAGTATAAACGCTGCTCTCCAGCTGCCCCGCTGCGCGTGCGGGCGCTGCGCTCATTGACATAAGCATCAGCAAACAACAGATGATGGCAACGAAGCCTATTGGTTTTCTATATGATATCTTGATGATCATGTCGTTTTCCCGTATCAAACAAGCGGTCTCTTTTCTTCATTTGCTAAATTATACATTTTTTTGGCGAATCCGTCCAGCCCTTGATTTTGAGAGCAGTGTCAGGCTTATTCTGTCCCTGATTTGAATGAGAGAATCAGCGGTTAACGCACATGTGCGAATACGGCATGATGCCATTTTGAGTGCGAGGCAGATGCCCCCGCATAAAATAAAACAACCGGCTCCGCACCTGGTGCACGAGCCGGCTGAAAACCATGCGTTCGTTTTATTCCTAGAAGGTGATGTCAAATTTCTCGTTGAACTGGCGCACCCCCGAGGCCGACTTTAGAATAATGTTGCCATATGGCGTAAAATCACCCGTTCGGATGAAGAATTTGGCCTGCCGGGCCATCAGCTCAAACTGCGCCCATTGAGGCGTCAGCTTGGTCTGTGCCGCAAACATCCTTTTGTATTCGGCGCACAAGGCAGGGCTGAATGCCTCCATCTCCTCGCAGTACACCACTTCCTCCACAATCGATTCGCTTAAGATAGCCTTTAAAACCTGAGGAATCGTGGGAACGCCTTCCACCAGCGCAAGATCGATCTTTTTGCCGCCTGCCGGAATCGGGAAGCCCGCGTCGCACACCACAAACGTGTGCCCATGACCCAGCCCCGCCAGCTCAGATACCAGCTCCTGATTGATGACAACGCCTTTTATCATCTGTACATCCCCCTTAGTTAATATTTGTTCATATCATATTATAAACCCGAACGGGAATAAAATGAAGTTTTTTTAGCAATGTATTGGCCGGGCAAGCAAGGCTATGATGCAGCCAGACAAAACTGATTGCGATCAACGCGCGGTAAGGTGTATAATGCTGCGGTAAGGGCTTGCATTAAGGAGGGCCGGTATATGGCATCAGAGGTATTATTCGCTTCCGTCCGCTTTGGCGGATATGACCCCGAGGAGACGCTGCCCCGCCGCTTCGCGCGTCTCATCGATGAGATGGCGCTTGCAAACACCGTGGCAGACAAATGGACAGCCGTCAAAATGCACCTGGGGCGCGAGATCGGTTATACGACCATCCATCCGTTGTTCGTCAGGATCCTAATCGATAAGCTCAAATCATACGGCGCAAAGCCGTTTATTACCGACCAGGAAACAGCCGGTGCGCGTGACCGCGGCTATACCGAAGAGTTTCTGGGCGTGCCGATCGTTCCGGCCTGCGGCGTGATGGGCAAGTATGTGTATGAAAAAGCCGTGGATTTCCGTACGCTGAATAATGTGGATGTCGCCGGGTACATCCATGATGCCGAGGTGATGATCGATTTGTCCCATGTGAAGGGGCATGGGTCATGCGGCTACGGCGGCGCGTGCAAAAACATTGCGATGGGCTGTGTGACCGACCGGACGAGGCATCAGATTCACAGCCTGGAAGGCGGCCTCGTTTGGAACGAAGGCTTATGCAGCCACTGTGATGCCTGCATCGTCAGCTGCAACCACAAGGCCAACAGCTTCAGCGAGTCGGGACAATACGAAGTGTTCTATCATAACTGCACCACCTGTCAGCACTGCGTCAAGGTATGCCCCACCGGTGCGATTTCACTGGACGCGCATAACTATACGGATTTCCAGCGCGGCATGGCGCTGTGCACCAAAACAGTGCTCGATACCTTTGCGCCGGGCAGCGTGTTCTACATCAATTTCCTCACCAACATCACGGTGGTATGCGACTGCTGGGGCATTTCGACGCCGCCGCTTGTGCCGGATATCGGTGTGATGGCCTCGTCCGATATGGTCGCGGCAGAGCGTGCTTCCTTAGACGCCATAAAAACGGAGAACTTTATACCCGACGGCGTGCCGCAGGGCATGCAGCTGGGCAGCAGCGGCCACCTGTTTGAGCGCATCCATGCCAAAGATCCATTTGTCCAGCTGAAAGAGCTGGAAAATCAGGGGCTGGGCACTCAGGACTACGAAATAATCAGTATTGACTGATATCCGGTCGACTCGCCCAGAGGGCTGGGGTTGGGTGGCACTGCAGCATGACGGTTATAGCATCAGCTCCATGACAAGGCGGTTCTCACCGGCGCCGTATTCATCTTCTCTCTCTTCCACGATGACAAAGCCCAGCTTTTGCTGATACACATGGGCGGCAGGCCCGTTGGCCGAATCGACAGTCAGCTCAACGCTGCTGACGCCTTCCTTCCTCAGCATGTCAAGGCATTCTTCCAGAAAACGGGTGCCCAGACCTTTGCCCCGGTGGCTTTTGTGAACCGCAATGCCCACCAGGTATGCACGGGACGGGGTTTCCCAGTCACGGATAAACTGAGCGCCCCCGATCACCTCGCCGTTTTCCCGAAGCGCAAACACCCTGCCGTGGCGAATGAGCGGCACAATCGTCCATTCGTTAAGCCCTGCCTCTCCGAAGGCCTGACGCTCGATTTCTGATAATTTGTCTACAGTCTGGGTATCTTTTTCTTTGATCATATCGATGCAAATGTTCATTGAGTGTCCTCCTTGAATACAACGTTCACATACGGCGATGTCGTGACAGACAGCAAACCCGGATACTTCAAATAAAAACGGACATGG
>CAZNVX010000424.1:0-2977 GCA_964576225.1 uncultured Christensenellaceae bacterium | reverse complement strand
AAAGTGTTTTTGAATTACAAAAAGATTACAAGTCGATGAAAGATTTTGAAGAGGTGCTTCCGGCACAATGAGAGTATACGAAACGAGGTTTTGAGTCCATGAAGAAACTGCTTACGGTAACTCTTGCGTTGCTTTTTATGCTGAGTGTATTGCCCGGATGCCAAAAAACGCCGGACAGCCCGATTGTGGTGGGCAAGGATAACAATAAGATGATTGAAAAGGCCCGGAAAGATGATGACGCGCAGCCTTTGGGAGATGCCGCAGCGGTAATTGACGCTTACGCTCGCCTGGGGGCGCCGGGCACGTACTCGGCGCAGTTCGACAGCAAGAAGGGGCGGCTCCATATCATCGCTGATGCGAAAGTCAGTCTGCCTGACAGCGAATTGCCGATTATCCGTATCAGGCCAACTGAGTTCACGCAGGAGCAAGCAAAGCGGTTTGCCAATGCGCTGATGGGAAGCGATGCAAATTATGTTGAATATGACTACGACAATCTCACCAAAGGGGCATACGAGCGCAAGATCGAGCTTTTTCGCTACGCGCTGTCTGATTGGGAGGGACAGGGTCAGCATATATTCGACTTGCAGTATGATACGGAGCAGGAAGCTGAAACGGCCATGAAACAGCTTTTAGCAAAGGCTGCGTTCGCGCCGGATGCCTATCCCGCCTTCGTGCCGAGCTTTGAATTGGAGAAAAAACCAATGTGGATCAGCGGTGAAAAGGTCGATAACAACAATTCCTATTTAACACTTTTCTCAACAAAGGACAACGCCACGTTTTCTTGCTTCCAGATCTGGAATACCCGTGAATTCGACGGCCGCGCCGATATGGTGTATTTACGTGACAGTGAGCTGCCGCGGGATGTTTTTTTTGAGGATGACTATACCGGAGAAGACGCGCTGTCAACGACCGCGGCCTGCGCGCTGCAGATGGCGGAACAAACCATCCAGGATATGGGCATCACCGGTTTTGTATGCACAGCCAATTCGATAACCCCATACAGAAACGAGAGAAACGAATATAAACCGGCGCATCATATAGTGTTCACCCGCGATATAGACGGCGTGACAGAGACCTACACAAATTCTGACTGCACATATGACGAATACAATAAGAATTGGTACTACGAAGAAATACATATACTGATAGACGATGCGGGTGTGCTGCGGGTGGAATATCACAGCCCTTATGATATGGTGGAAACGGTGATTCCGTCAGCAGAGCTGCTTCCCTTTGAGCAGATTCAGGCGATATTTGAAAAAATGGTGGTGATCGTTGGAAACGATGTGGACAATGGCGCAGGTTGGGACTCCGGCAGCATGGAATACCATATCACGGCTGTGCGTCTTGGCCTTGTGAGCGTGCGTGAGCAAAACGCGGATACGGGACTGCTCGTACCGGCATGGGATTTTTTAGGATATAGCAGAGGGCGTTTGTCCGAAGCGGATAATTGGTCAACGGCCGGCTCTAATGAGTTGGAATCCTTCCTGGCCATTAACGCTGTCGACGGGAATATAATCAGGCGCGGCTACTAAAGTCCACTCGCTGCATAATCTCGATCATGCGGCGCGTTGAAGGCTGGCGGATGCGGTTAAGCTAGACTGGCAGCCCTCAGTTGCATAAGTGCTGTTGCCGGTGACGCATGGTATAATATGGGTCAGAACAACACCGGGAGAGCAGTCATGACCAAAGCTTTAATCTCAGCCGTCAAGTTCACTTTTTGTGCAGCCGTTGCTTTCACACTCCTCGGCGGCTGCTCTGCCGGGCTTGATGAATTGAGCGAAGCACAGAGCCCGCCCGCCGTGACTGTAACCGCCGACGCCACTGCCCGCCCTGCGCTTGCCGTGGTTGCCGTCGATGTGGTTCCGGACCCTGAAGCGCTGACGGAGAGTGAGGAAAACCCGTATTCACTGCTGGATCCGGACAGGCTGGATGTGTCCTCCATCAACTGTGACCTTTATAACGCCGTATACCACGCGGTACAGAATTTTGAGCCCGCACTGGATGCATCCTTGTTTGGGCTTTCCCGCATTGATATGATAAACCTGATCGGCAGCTTGGACGTCAATTTTCGTCTGTTCAACTAAAAGCATATAAAGTCGCCAAAGACGGTAAAACGGCTACGTTCACCTATGCGGTCAGCCGGGAAGACTTTTTGCGGCAGACGGAAACATTCCTTGCGCGCCTTGGGCATCTGATTCACTGACCTGCGAAAGCTTGCTGCCCTGTACGATGCCGTATGCCAAATGTCCAACTACACCTCGGATATGCAGGAAGTGGGCACCTGGACCCCTACAGCATCGTTAACGACGGTCAGGGCATTTGCGGCGGATACGCCATACTGATGAAATATCTGCTGAACCAGTGCGGTGTGGAGGCCGAGATAGTCAGCAATACCGGGCATGCCTGGAATCTGGTGCGGATAGACGGCAAATGGTATCACTGCGACGTCACATTCGGTGCCGGAACCGGCGGCGATACCATGAACAGCCTGAGCTACATTCTGATGGATGACGCCACCCGGCAGCAAAGCCTTGAAGCGAGCGGCATGGGAGGTAAAAAAACCGTCATGGGCTTTGGGAGCATAGAAGACGCGCCCGCACCTGCCTGTCTCGACAACCGCTTTCGCGCCTATAACGATGTTGGCTGGTGCTACACCCTTGATCTTGACAGGCAAGCTGTGTTCTTTTCCGGGTGGGAAGGAATAGAAATGATGGACCTGAATTGCACAGGGCGCCATATAATTCTGAAGGATGTGTTTACTTGCCAGATGGCATGCTTTGGCGGCGACATCTATTATGTGGATATCAACGACGGACACCTGTATAGAGTTGGATCGGACGGTGAGCCGGAGCTGGTGGACTGTGGCGGGGAAATCACCGACTTAAAGGTAAAAAACGCCACACTGACCTATGCTTTTGATAAAACCGGTGCTTCCCGTAGCATGAGCATCTGCCGGGCGTGTCGCATGCACAAA
>CAZNVX010000423.1:0-2989 GCA_964576225.1 uncultured Christensenellaceae bacterium | reverse complement strand
GATATGGAAGGTTATCTTTGCGGCAGTCCCGGAATGATAGATGCCTGCATCAATGTGTTGACTGCGAAAGGTATGCCGGAAGAAAAAGTATATTACGACAAATTCTAAGGAGGCCTGCGCATGAAACAGAGTCCTGAACTCACGCTTATTCAAGCAAATATGATACCTGGAGCGCTGTCGGCACACGGTTTTATTGGCAATGACAGCCGCAACCTGACGGACATTCTCCGCGCCGATGCCAAAACTCTCAAACAAACAGGCATCACACAGCAAGCGCTGGCTGATAAGATGCAGGAGCTGACTGATTTTGGCATGCAGGGTCTGGGCCGGCCGATGCCTATGGACGGCTATTTCGAGATTGAGGTCGAAGATTATATGGGCAAGCTACCCTGCCCCTTCAGGGACAACACCAAAGTGAACATACGCCAGACTCGAGTCAGGCGGCTTGATACCGGTGTCATCATGCGCTGGACAGATCTTAACATCCACATGATCCGGGAACACGGCTTCTTTGAAGGCCATGGAAGCAACTACCGTCTTGATCCTGACAAACTGGTCAGATTTCTCAGAATGATCTAGAGGCTGCAGCAATACAGCCCGAAAAGACACAGCCACGTGGCTGCGGAAAGACTTCCGCATATATTTTCAGAGACTATTTGTTCTGGTTGCTATAGTGCTTTTGCCCCCCTGAGAGGTTATAAACCTGCTTAAATCCTTTATTGATGAGTATATTTTGGGTCGCATTTCCGGTCGTTCCTTTATTGCAATAAGTGATAGCAATCGCATCTTTATCCAAGGTTTGAGCAGCGGCTCTCAATTTGGCATGGGGAATGCTCTTGGCGGTCTCAATATGATTCTTCTCATATTGCGCCGCTGCCCTCGCGTCAATCAGCGTATATTTTTTACCAGACCGGACTAATGTCATCAACTCTTGCGCTGTCATAAGGGGTCTTCCTCTATGGATGGCATTATCCAGTATCATGCCTGTGTACATCACCGGATCCTTGGTGGTTGAAAACGGCGGTGCGTAGGCAAGATCCAAATGAAAGAGGTCTTCCACTTTCGCTTTATACGTAATTGCCGTTACAAACACATCAACCCTCTTATCAACACCCTCAAACCCAACAATCTGAACGCCAAGTAGACAACCTGTAGCCTTGTCGGCAACGCCTTTAATCACCATTTCTTTGCCGCCCATATATTCCGGCTTGCTGGGTTTTATGTTATGGCAAACTGCTATGTCATACCCCAGTTCAATCCCTTCGCGTTCGGATAATCCGGTCTGTGCTACCGTTATATCAAAAATCTTGAATATTCCTGTTCCCAAGATACCTCTGAATTCCAAATCGCCGCCTGTGGCCCTGTCTCCCGCAATCCTGCCCGTCTTGTTGGCCGTGGAGCCCAAGGGTCGATAGACAGGCTTTTTTGTGACCACATGATAATGCTCAATGCAATCACCGCAGGCGTAAATATCCGGCAGATTGGTTTCCATCCGGGTGTTGACCCGGATTGCACCCGCAACACCCAGTCCGATCCCGGCCCCGGCCGCCAGATCTGTATTGGGGCGAACGCCGGCAGACACAAGCACCATATCTGCGTCAACTTCCTTGCCGTCCGATAGAATCACGCTGTTTTCTGTTATCCGATCAATAGCCACGCCGGTCAGCACAGCCACACCGTTTTGTTTGATATGCCCTTCCACATATACTGCCATATCACTGTCCAGTCCCGGCGTCACCTGCGGCAGTTTCTCCAGCAGGGTGACATCCATGCCCAGCCCTTTTAGATTCTCGCACACCTCAAGGCCGATGAAACCAGTACCGATAATGGCCACAGATTTGGGATGATTTGCATCAATATAAGCTTTGATGCGGTTCATATCGTTAATGTTGCGCAGGATGAAGACATGTTGCCTATCTGCCCCTTTCATTGGCGGCATCGTCGCCCTTGCCCCGGTAGCGATCACGAGCTTATCATAGTGGTCAGTGAAAACATCGCCCGTGGTCAGGTTTTTAACCGTTATGCTTTTTGCCTGGGGAGAGATGGCGAGCACTTCATGCTCCGTATAAATATCCACATTGTATTTGCTTTTGAAAAAAGCCGAATCCCGCGGCGTCAGCTCATCTGCACTATCTACCTTTCCGCCCAAATAGTACGGCATACCGCAGCCTGAATACGAGATAAAGCTGTCTTTCTCATATATTATGATATCAGCCTTTTCTCTGTTTCGTCTTGCTTTTGCTGCAGCCGATGTTCCTGCCGCCACAGCTCCAATGATCAGAAGACGCATTTGATTCTCCTCTCTGCGAGTAGCCTTCAGACTTGATGTATGGATAACCGTAACACATCATTGTATCCTGATAATAGTTGATAGCAAGAGGTTGTTATGATTCGGCTGCCCAACCCCTTGAGCAAACACAATGCTGTCGGGCTAAACGTGAAGCTCGTGCTATTGTTTTGTGCAGTGCTCTCGATTTTCATGACTGCCGTGCCATCACACTGTCGCTCGTTTTTTATTAAGCTTTTTATCGGTGCTTTGGATCAACAAGACAGATCGACATGGCCATCACCTGTACACTCTTTATAGTCCGTCCGAAATCATTTGCTTTATTTCCTTCAGTTTCGGCACTCTGCCCGTCGATCTCACCTTGCCGTTTATGATCAGTCCCGGCGTACTCATGATTCCTGTCTGCATGATTTGTGCCATATCTGTGATGTACAGTATGTTTGCATCCACATTCAATTCTTTAACGGCTTCCTGAACCGTCTCGTGCAGTTTGTTGCATGATTTACAGCCTGCGCCCAATACTTTGATTTCCATAATCAATCTCCTTCTAAAAGCCTAAATAGAACATATAGAGTCCAAGCAACAAAATCAATGTTCCCATAATAATTTTTAATACATTGTTTAGCTTTCCGTATTTATCTGACGCGGACAGCTTTTTTACAAATCCTACCGAGGTCCCCGCTATTAAAACCAGCACGCTGT
>CAZNVX010000422.1:0-2998 GCA_964576225.1 uncultured Christensenellaceae bacterium | reverse complement strand
CCAAGAAGATGTAATCCATCTA
The DNA here is from genome assembly GCA_964576225.1 of uncultured Christensenellaceae bacterium. GTDB lineage: Bacteria > Bacillota > Clostridia > Christensenellales > SZUA-584 > SZUA-584. The sequence continues at coordinate 2,976 of CAZNVX010000422.1, read as the reverse complement.
AGAGACAGCATTCTATTATGACACCATTACTCAGGAGATCATTGACGCCCGTCCGTACTAAACGAAACGGGACGGGGCTAACGTGTTTAGCGAGTTGGTTCGGGGAGATGAGTCTCCCCGAACCAAAACAATGTTATTTCATATACGTGTTAAATAAGAGATAACCAGGACGTCAAGCTTTTTGACGGGATACTCTTTAGGGTGAGTTTTATATATGAATACTTTGAAGCATGATCATAACAGCCCTGCGCTGATGATGCAAGGTGTTGGAAAGTCATTCCCCGGTGTCCGTGCGCTCAGCAATGTAGACTTCAAGCTGCGCCGCGGCGAAATCCACGCACTGATGGGAGAGAACGGCGCCGGCAAATCGACCCTTATCAAGGTGTTGACCGGGGTTTATATGATGGATGAGGGAAGCGTGCACCTGGATGGTATTCCTGTCGCCATACGCTCGCCCCAAGATGCCCAAAAACACGGAATCAGCACTGTCTATCAGGAGGTGAACCTGTGCCCGAACCTCACAGTTGCCGAGAATCTCTTCCTGGGGCATGAACCGCGCTCAATGGGATTGATCGACTGGAGGCAGATGAATCGTCAGGCTGCGGAATTGCTCCGGGAGCTCAACATTTCAGCCAAACCAACGGCGCAGCTCGACAGCTGCTCGATTGCAATCCAGCAGATGATTGCGATAGCGCGTGCGGTGAACACGGAATGTCAGTTTTTGATACTTGATGAACCCACATCCTCCCTTGACGCCGACGAGGTAAGAAAGATATTTACGCTGATGAGACAGCTCAAGGACAGTGGTGTGGGCATTGTTTTCATCACTCATTTTCTTGAACAGGCCTATGAGATCTGCGACCGCATAACGGTGCTTCGAAATGGAGAGCTGGTTGGGGAATACGAGGTAGAAAGCCTGCCGCGCCTTGAGCTTGTGACAAAGATGATGGGCAAGGAGATTGAGAATCTGTCAACCCTTAGTGTTGATAAAGACGAATCAAGGTTTGAAGGGGAGGTGCCGATCATAGAAGCCCGGGATCTGTCAAGCGGCGCCTCCAAGGTAGCGCCCTTCGACCTGAGAATGTATAAAGGCGAGGTTGTCGGCTTCGGCGGCCTTTTGGGTTCCGGCCGGAGCGAGCTTGTGCGGACGATATACGGGGCAGACAAGGCGATAGAGGGGCAACTGCGCATCAGAGGAAAAAGCGCAAGGATACGAAAACCTTTAGACGCCATGAAGCAAGGAATGGCCTATTTGCCGGAGGACAGAAAAGCCGAAGGCATTTTTGCGGATCTTTCGGTGAGGGAAAACATTATTATTGCGCTTCAGGCAAAACGCGGCATGTTCAAACGCATGACCCGTAAAGACATGGAGAAGTATGCGGACGCGTATATTAAGCTGCTCGATATCAAAACCGCAAACAGGGAAACGCCGGTGGGCAGTCTTTCCGGCGGCAATCAGCAAAAGGTCATTTTGGCGCGCTGGCTGCTTATCAATCCGGAGTTTATGATTTTGGACGAACCGACACGCGGCATCGATATCGGCACCAAAACAGAGATACAAAAGCTCATACTCAAGCTGGCGGCGGAGGGCAAAAGTGTGGCCTTCATTTCCTCTGAGATGGATGAAATGCTCAGAACATGCTCGAGAATGGTGGTCATGAGAGACCGCTACAAGGTCGGAGAGCTGACCGAGGAAGATCTTAATCAAAGCACAATCATGCGGACAATAGCAGGAAGCGAGGAGGGGCGATGAGCGATCTTGATAAAGGAATGAAACGCGCCAGACTTGCTTTGAAACCATTTGGAAAAAAGCTGCTGAGCAATCGGCTCGCGTTCTCATTGGTGGTTTTGCTGATTGTGGTGATTCAGAATATTATCACGACACCGACATTTTTCAACATATCGATCACGAACGGTTTAATATCAGGTTATATACCCACAATCTTGGATGAGGCCAGCGATCTTGTCATCGTGGCGCTGGGGATGACGCTGGTGATTTCGGCGGCCGGGGGCGTGGACATCAGCGTGGGCGCCATTATGGCCATAGCCGCCAGCTTTTGCGGCCTGATGCTCAATGGCGCGGAATACAGGACGGATGTGTTTCACAGTCCATACATACTGGCATTGTTTGTTGGCCTGCTTGGCGGGGCACTGTGCGGCGCTTTTAACGGCTTTTTGGTGTCGGGTCTTCGGATACAGCCAATGATTGCCACGCTCATCCTGTTTACGGCGGGGCGCTCTATAGCCAAACAGATCACACATGGGCAAACCATCTATATTATGAATCCGGTGTATAAATGGATAGGGGTTCAAATACCCGGCGTACCGGTCAGAACAACGATTATCATAGCCGTCGTGATCATCATGCTGGTGGTGTTGCTGACCAAACTGACCAGCCTGGGCCTTTATGTCCAGAGCGTCGGCATCAATGGCGCGTCATCCCGCCTTGTGGGGCTCAATTCCCGTGTCATCAAATTTATGGTGTTTGTGATCTGCGGTGTGCTGGCAGGTGTGGCAGGGCTTGTCGGATCCAGCAGCGTCGGGAGCGTCAATTCGGGAGAACTGGGCCTTGGCATAGAGATGGACGCCATATTGGCGGTGGCGTTGGGCGGCAACATGCTGGGCGGCGGCAGGTTCAGTATTGCCGGTACGGTTATCGGCGCATACACCATTCAGGCCATCACGACGACGTTATATGCCATGAACGTGCGGGCGGATCAGCTGAACGTATTCAAAGCCATTATCATTATCGTGATTATTGTCGCCAGCAGTGATGTATTCAAGGAGAAGATCAAAAAAATGACCCGAAAAGTATTCAGCAAGAATATGTCTGTCGGAGGTTGACACCATGAAACACATCAGGAAAAGCCCAGGCGCGGATCTTCTGACAAAACACAAAGGCCCCGGCCACACAGGGATATTGCTGCTGATCACAATATCTTTGTTTGTCCTGCTTTACGTGATTTCATCAATCCT
>CAZNVX010000421.1:0-3004 GCA_964576225.1 uncultured Christensenellaceae bacterium | reverse complement strand
CACGCATACAGTCGTGGAAGGCCGGGTTGCTTATAGCGGAGGCAGGGCATGAAGATTGACAAGCTGTGCGAAGCCATTCAGCAGACGCGGTGCGCGGCGTGCGTCGGGCTGGATACCGAGCTATCGCATCTGCCCGCAGCATATCGTCCCGAAGAAGAGACGGACAGCGCGGTTGCATCATGCGTTCTTCGTTACAACTGTGATATAATAGACGCCATACAGGGCATCACACCATCGGTGAAGGTGCAGGCCGCATACTACGAGCAGTACGGCGCGGACGGTATGAAATGCTTTTTTGACACAATGGCTTACGCAAAACTGAAAGGACTGATCGTCATCGCCGACGTGAAGCGAAATGATATCGGTTCTACAGCGGGCGCGTACGCGCGGGCGTACGTGGAAAACAGCGCGGCGGACTTTATCACTGTCAACGCGTATCTTGGAATCGACGGTATACAGCCGTTCATTGACAGCTGCGCCGCAACAGGCAAAGGCATATTCGTCCTGGTCAAGACGTCTAACCCATCCGGCGGTGAGTTTCAGGATCTGGACGTTGGCGGAAAAAAACTTTTTGAGATTATGGCGGACAAAGTGTCCGAATGGGGGCAAGCCTTGATGGGCGTGTCGGGCTACAGCAGCGTTGGTGCGGTGGTGGGTGCCACATACCGCGAGGAAGCGTCAGCGCTGCGCAAAAGGCTGCCCCACACGTTCTTTCTTGTGCCGGGATACGGCGCGCAAGGGGCGGGAGCGGACGATATCGCGGTGAATTTTGATTACAACGGTCTGGGCGCTGTGGTCAATTCGTCGCGCGGTATACTGCTGGCATGGAAGAAGCCGCAGTATGCCGGACTTCCGGCGGCAGAAGCGGCCAGAGCTGCCGTGCTGGACATGAAGAAAGATATTAACACGGCACTTTTAAGGTAATATCCCTGAAGGTCATGTGCTATATATAAAAATTTACAGAATCAAGGAGAGGAGCGTTCATGGCGATTCTCACATTGGAGGACGGCACCCGGTTTGCGGGCCAGAGCTTTGGCGCCAAGGCGGATATAGCCGGCGAGGTTGTGTTCAATACTGGTATGACCGGTTATCAGGAGGTGCTGACAGACCCGTCTTATTGCGGACAGATTGTGACGATGACATATCCGTTGATCGGCAATTACGGTGTCAACGAAACAGACCCTGAGTCCGCAAAGCCGCAGGTCAGCGGTTTTATTGTGCGGGAGGTCTGCGAACAGCCCTCAAACTGGCGCAGCGAAGGTGGCTTGAGCGATTATCTGGCGCACCATGGCATATGCGGCCTGTACGGCATTGACACACGGGCGCTCACACGCATCATTCGGGAGAAAGGCACGATGCGTGGTATCATCACGCAGGGCGAGCCGACGCAGGAGCAGCTTGAGAAGATGAAGGCGTATGCTTGCCGGATGCCGGTGGATATCGTGACCTGCAAGCAAAAATATCAATACTGCGATGGCGATTTAAAAGTCGCCGTGCTGGATTTTGGGCTCAAGCGCAATATTATCCGGAGCCTGAAAAAAAGGGGATGCGCGGTCACCGTGTTTCCGGCGCGCACCTCTGCTGACGATATTCTGTCCGAAGGTTATGACGGCATCATGCTGACAAACGGCCCCGGAGACCCCAAAGACAACGCTGAAGTGATCGCGAATCTGAAACGGCTGATCGGACAAAAACCGATATTCGGCATTTGTCTCGGACACCAGCTGCTGGCGCTGGCAAGCGGGGCCGACACAGAGAAACTCAAATACGGCCATCGCGGTGCGAACCATCCGGTCAAAGACCTCGATAAGGATCGCGTCTATATCACGTCTCAGAACCATGGATACACCATTGTGGAGAGCACGCTGCCAAAGGGCATCGTCGTCAGCCACCGAAACTGGAATGACGGGACGATAGAGGGTGTCAGGTATGACGCGCATGATATGTTTACGGTTCAGTTTCATCCGGAAGCCTCACCCGGGCCTGAAGACACGGCTTATCTGTTTGACGAGTTTATCGGCAGGATGAGGAAATAGCATGCCAAAACTCAAAGAAATCAAAAAAGTAATGGTTATCGGCTCGGGGCCCATCATTATCGGGCAGGCGGCTGAATTTGATTATGCCGGAACGCAGGCCTGCCGCGCGTTGCGCGAGGAAGGCATAGAGGTGGTGCTGATCAACTCGAATCCTGCCACCATAATGACTGATCCCGAAATGGCGGACAAGGTCTACATCGAACCGCTGACCGTCCCGGTTATCCGCAACATCATGAAAAAGGAGAAGCCGGACAGCATGCTGGCTACGCTGGGCGGCCAGACGGGGCTTAATCTGGCAATGGAAATGGCGGAGAGCGGTTTGCTGGATGAGCTGGGCGTCAAGCTGCTTGGCACAGGCGCCGACTCCATCAGAAAGGCTGAGGACAGGGATGCATTCAAAGCTCTGATGAGTGAAATCGGCGAGCCGATCATAGAGAGTATTATCGCAAAATCGCCGGGGCAGGCGCTTGAATTCGCGCAGGAACATGGCTACCCGCTTATTGTGCGCCCCGCTTACACGCTGGGCGGTACGGGCGGCGGGATCGCATATTGCGATGACGATCTCGAAGAGATCGCAAAAAGCGGTCTCTCGGCCAGCCGCGTCCATGAGGTGCTGATCGAAAAGAGCGTCGCGGGGTATAAGGAAATTGAGTATGAGGTGATCCGTGACGGCAAGGGGAACTGCATCACCGTGTGCAACATGGAGAACATCGATCCCGTGGGCATTCATACCGGTGACAGCATCGTCGTTGCCCCGTCGCAGACGCTTCGCGACGCTGAGTATCAGCTGCTGCGCACCGCATCTTTGAATATCATCAATGCGCTTCGGATAGAGGGCGGCTGCAATGTGCAGTTTGCGCTTGATACCGACAGCATGCAGTATTATGTGATCGAAGTCAACCCGCGCGTCAGCCGTTCGTCCGCGCTGGCCAGCAAGGCGACGGGCTATCCGATTGCCAAAATTGCCG
>CAZNVX010000420.1:0-3005 GCA_964576225.1 uncultured Christensenellaceae bacterium | reverse complement strand
ATGAAGGGATTAGTTGTTGGAAATCAGAAGATAATAAAGATAATAAAGATAATAAAGATAATGTGTGGACAGAAGTGACTGTTGATAATGAATTCGCCCCCAAAAGAATAAAAGAGATAATTGGGCTTTGGGAGTAGTTCTTTTTCAAAATAGTTTACGTCCCTTATTCATACATTTCCTGCTTCGGTAAATGCACGATGACAGCGGCCATGGATGTGGTATAATACACTCAGCAATGACGCTGGAGGGCTCTGTTTTGGCACCGAAAAAAGCCGTGACGATTTATGATATAGCCAGGGCGGTGGGCACGTCCGCCACCACCGTTTCCCGCGCGCTCAACGGCAAGGGCAAGCTGTCGGAAGAGATGAGGACGGTGATACTCAACACAGCCAGTGAGCTTAAATATACGCCCAACCCGGCGGCCAGGTATTTGAAAACCCAGCGGACCAACCAGATCATGCTGTCTATCCCCAGCATTCAGGATCTTTTCTTTATCGACATGATCAACGTGATTCAGGAGACGGCCACGCAGGAGGGCTATTCCCTGCTGGTTCACAGCACGCAGTACCGCGAGGAAGAGGAGCTTAAAGTGCTTTCCACCTTAGAGAGCAGTTTTGTGGACGGCGTGATCCTTGTGTCGCTCAGCTTAAACCAGCGCCATCTGCAGATCATCAGGTCGGCGGGGCATCCGGTGGTGCTGTGCTGCACGGGTTCGGGCGAGCTGGACGGCGTGGAAAACCATTGCGATTTCATCGGCGTCAATTCTTACAAGGGGCTTCGGATGGCCGCCGAGCATATACTCGATCAGGGGCATACGAACGTGGGCTACCTTGGCTTTTTTGCCGAAACCAAGACAGAGCAGGAGCGCCTGCGGGCGTTTCGCGATATCATGACCGAGCGCGGTTTAACGGTCAATGCTCAGAACATCCGTCAGGGGCCGCCGGAAGAGCGCTTTGGCTATGAATCGGGGCGGCATTTCGCCCGTCTGAAAAACAGGCCGACCGCCATTTGCTCCACGGCTGATATGATGCTGATCGGGCTTTACGAGGCTTTCGAGGATGAGGGCATCCGCATACCGAACGACATCGCCGTGATCGGCATGGACAACATTCAGGTGGACACCATCATGCGCCCGCGCCTGAGCTCTGTGACGCTGGAGCAGACAGTTATGGGGCGTATGGCGGCGCAAACGCTGATTAAGCGCATCGCCGGCTCGAAGGATGCCTATAAAAGCACGCTGCTTGAGCCCGGTTTGATTATCCGTGAATCCAGCATACAAAAAAAATAGAGTATCTACCCAGAAAATAAAATTTATTTATTGACACAGCCTCTTGGCGTGTGCTATTGTGACGTCAAGACAATCGATAAACCTTCACGACCTACAGCAAGAATAACGGAAACGGAACATTTTGTTTTGCCTGCGCAAGGGCAATCGATAAACCTTAAGCAGGCGGCCCGGCTCGCTCTTTGCACAACGGCAGGCGGTCACAGCCATCAGAACCAGAAAACAGGCGAAGAATATGGGGACACATACGGTTTCGGCGTAAAGGGGCAATCGATAAACCCAACAGCGAGCGGGTTACCAATAAAAGGAGCGGCAATCTATGAGCGGGAAGATGACGGCGGATGTGGTGGTCATCGGCGGCGGAGCGATGGGGTCGGCCACGGCCTATCAGCTGAGCAAAGCGGGCCTGTCGGTGGTGCTGTGCGAGATGCGGACGCTGGCGTCCGGCGCGACGGGGCGCTGCGGCGGCATGATCGTGCACTGCTACGGCCGCGAAATCAACATCGAAAAAACAGCGGAAAGGCTCAAGTTTACGCGGCTGAATACGCAGATGCTCAAGGCGTTTCAGCAGGAGCTGGATATCGACTATCACGTCCGGCATGTGGGCTGTCTGGATATTGCGGCGTCTGAGCAAGAATTTGAGGAGCTCAAAGGCCTCATTGCCGTCCAGCGCGCCCAGGGAGACGACGAGATTGTGCTGCTGGACAAGAACGAGACGATAGACTGTATGCCCACGCTGAACAGCGATATCGTATACGGGTCGAGATACCGTCCGAGCGACGGCAATCTGGCGCCGTATAAAATGGTGCACGCGTTTGCGCGCGGCGCTCAGAAGCACGGCGCGACAATCATGACACACACACGCGTGGAAAAGATATTGACGGAGAACGACCGCGTGACGGGTGTGCTGACCGAGAAAGGCCCGATATACGCAAACTGGGTGATCAACTGCACCAACGCCTGGGCCAAGTTCCTGGGCAGGGAGACGGAATGCGTGCTGCCCGTCAGGGAAGTGGCCTGCGTGACCGAATCGATCGGGCCTGTGCCCGCGCAGTCCTTCGAGATGCTGCTCAACGGGGAGTTCGCCTACGGCGGCACCCAGACAGCGACAGGCAATCTGACCATCGGCGGGCCGGCTCATCCGAGAGACCGGCGTCTCGGGTATTACAATGAAGTGATCACATTTGACGAGGTCAAAAGACTGGCCACTTATCTGACCACAATATTCCCGCGGCTCAAGGACCTGAAAATGATTCGCGCGTGGACAGGCACGATGGGCTTCGCGCCCGACGCGATGCCGCTGATCGGCAGATCGACGCTGACGGAGGGGCTGCTGATAGCCGCCGGTTTTGCCGCCGGCATCTCTCAGGAGTGTACGGTCGGCAAGATCATGACCGATATCATCACGACAGGCGAGGTGTCTATCGACATCGACATGAGCCTGTACGACCCCGGCCGGTTTCTCGGACAGAAAATACAATGGCCTGAGCCATATGACCTGAGCATACTGCATGACTATCTGACGGCCAAGCGGCACGGTCGGGAAAAGCAATATCAGGTGCCATATGATCTGGCGGGGAAGAGGTGACGAACATGCGGATCAAACAACACCCGATACTCGGGGAGACAGAGACCGGTGCGCCGGTGACGATATATCTGGAGGGAAGGCCGATACAGGCCTATGACGGCGATACCATTGCCTCGGCTTTGTGGGCCGTGG
>CAZNVX010000419.1:0-3008 GCA_964576225.1 uncultured Christensenellaceae bacterium | reverse complement strand
ATGGGGTTCAAGAGGCCGGAGGTTCGAATCCTCTCACCCAGACCATTAGAAAAGCCCCGTAAATAAAGGAAAAACGGGGCTTTTAGTATGCTTGGAATTAGCTAAAATATTTAGGGTTGACTGTAATATATGACTGTAACGGGGATGATATCAAACGTGCTTAAGATAAGCTTATTGGCACAAGATGAGACGAAATCTCTCTATTTTGAGTTTATAGCGCTCTGCAAGGTTTGCTCCAATAATCCCACAGCTTTAACCGTGACCTCATCCTTTATGTGCATGTAGCCCCTTGTGGCGTCCTCGTCAGATTGGCCTGCCAGCGCCTGTATGGTGTCGAAATCAACACCCGAGGCATGGAGCAACGTAATATAAGTGTGTCTGCAACAGTGGGGTAGCAGCAACCGTACACCCTCAACGCTACCAACCGCTTTTTTGTAATAATCCCGCCATGTTGATGTGTTCATAGGCAGATCATACTTGCCCTTCATCACAAACCCTTGAGCATGTTTTCGAAGAAAAAGTGCGCTTTCTCGCGCGAATGACGGAACAGGGATATTGCGTACGCCCGATATGCTTTTGGTACCGCCAATCGTGACTTTCCCGTGCAAGAGCTGAACTGCTTGGCGAATATAGATCATACTCCCGTCTTTTGCTATATGTTCTTTTTCAAGGCCTAGCAGCTCCTGAGGACGCAGCCCGCAGGAAACAGATAATTTAATGGCATGACCAGTCCTGTCAAAAGCCAAATCAGAGAAAAGCTTTGATATTTCTGCGATGCTGAAACTATCCTTAGAAGATGCTTTTTTTGGCATTCTCGTTTTATCAGTCAGTGTGACAGGGTTTTTTTCAATCAGACCATTGGCTTCTGCTCTGCGAAAAATCTGATTAAACATGGCTTTGACTTTGCTGATTTGAGAACCGCTGTAACCTTCTGAAATTAACTGCTTGAGCGCTTTTTCAATATGATAGGCTTTGATAGAATAGAGGAATTTTGTTCCCAACAGCTTATTGACAAGGGAAAGCGTATAAGCGTATCCTTCATAAGTGGACTCGCTCACAGAGCCTTTAAACCCCTTATACCAGGCCTCAGCCCACTCTTCAAAGCGCATTCTTTTGTTAATCAGAATGCCTTTGTCAATTTGTTCTTTGAGTTTTCTCCCCTTATCAATGGCTTCCTGTTGCGTTTTACCATATGCTGTTTTGCGGAGCGGCTTACCGTTATCCTGATAACCCGCAAAGTATGTCACAGACCATCTGCCGTCTGATCTGTGCTGGAGCGTGCCTTCCCCGTTGCCTCTCTTTTTCGCCATCGTCAAGTTCCCCCTTTTAATCCTCTGAGATTTTGAATCTTGAATATAAACTTCATAAGGTTTCATCACAGATGCAACATAGATAATATCATGAGTCATGTACAGAAAACGGGTCATCAATGTAACAAGCTGAAAAAACATGTATTAGCAGATAATACATGATTAATTCTTTTCCCGGGTGGTAAGCTTAATGGCTGGGCACGCTGAGAGGAGCGGAAATGCCACGGATTTACTGGACGAAAAGAAGATACCGCAACAGCAGTCAAAACGGATACGAGGCTGATGAATCAGTTTTATACGGTATTGGCCGAATACGCATTGAGTACCTATACAACATAATCGGAAAAAACCAGATGATCCGGCTGCTAGGTGACGGTTGTGACAGTTGTGACAGCGATATCCCGCTAGGGAAACAGCCGTCACAGCCGTCACCAACTGTCACCCTGTGGAAACAGCTAGCCTCGCAGAGCACACGACTTTGCGCACAAAGTCTAGTGTGTTACACCGCTATTTCACTTAATGGCTCGATCGGTCTGCCGGTTCGTTGCAGGCCGGTCGAGCTGCTCAATGCTTTGAGATGACGCGGTGTTTTCTGTGGCGAAGACGCTGTGAGCACATCAGAAATAGCGGTGTCTGAATAAGAAATGCATGCATTAGGACATGATATACACTTAATCATGTGAGAGCCGATCAAACTGCAAGAACACTATTAATAAGCTTTTGCCTCGACCTAAAACACACTTGAAATCAGCATAATCTGCCAACACGTTCGCAGCGCGCTGAGCGGCCTGCAATGGTGGTTTTTGTGTTAAGAGCCCATAATGAGATCGCTTGCATGCGCGATAAATGATGTTTGAACCATAATGGTGCAAATGTGAAAGAAATCGCATCTGTGTATGCACCATGACGGTGCATTTTCTTTTTCAGCATGTCGTTTTAGGTGGAAAATTTGTAGAAAGACATGCTGTTCTCAAGCCTCGCAGAGCCTCGCGGGTAGCGCACACATGGCATCTTTCAGCTTGCTGAAAGTGTCATAGTGGGTAATACACTTCCTACGGAAGTGTTGGCAAAATAGAGCGTAGGTATGTTAAAAATAAAATGTACCCCAGAAAGTGTACACAGAGCGAAAACTCCAAACCCAGAAAAATGAATAGCCGGTATAGCACCCTGCTATTTGGCTTTGTTCCTCACGTTGCTTCTCGTCTTATCTTTGGTGCGCAGATATGCCGGCCGCGTGGGCGCATTCGACCTGCTATAAAACACCGATTTTAAGAAATCTTTAGCGTTGAACGGCGCAGCGGGAGCCATATAAGGCACGCCGAACGTATTCAGTGATACAAGGTTCGCTAGTATCAGCAAAATGACCAGCGTGAAACCAAAAAATCCAAAGACCCCGGTTGCGAGGATCAGAGGAAACTTAAGTATACGAAAGGGGTCCATAAGCGTATAATCGGCGGGAACGAAAGAACTGATAAGAGAGAGCGATACCACAATGAGCAGCAACGGGCTGAACACACCCGCGGAGACAGCGGCCTGACCAATGATAATAGCGCCAACAATACCGATAGCAGTACCGATTTTTGAAGGCACGCGCAGAAGCGATTCGCGAATCAATTCAGCAATGATTTCAATCAGCAGCACTTCCATAATCACTTCAAACGGCACCCTCGATCTGGCTTGGGCAATGGCTATCATAAA
>CAZNVX010000418.1:0-3010 GCA_964576225.1 uncultured Christensenellaceae bacterium | reverse complement strand
TCGTCAGCGCACTGGGGCGTGAAATCTCGACCAACGGCTACAGCCAGAAGTATATACAGACCGACGCCGCCATCAACCCGGGTAACAGCGGGGGAGCGCTTGTTAACATCAGGGGGGAAGTGATTGGCATCAATACATTAAAAAGCTATCTCGCAGGTTATGACGATTACGGGGTGCCCATCGGCACTGAAGGAATCGGATTTGCGATTCCGATAACCTCCGCCCGGCCCATCATTGAGCAGCTGATGGCCACGGGAAGCGTGGTGCGGCCCGGTATCGGAATTTCCTGTATGGTGGACGAAACAAACATGTATAATCCGCCTGAGGCGCCCGATGGCGTTACGGTGGTTGAGGTTGTCAAAGGCGGCCCGGCAGACAAGGCGGGACTGCAGCCCGGAGATATCATCACAGAGATAGAAGAAACGCCCACGCTGACAGTGGAAGCTCTGATGGGTGTGATCCGGTCTCACGCTATCGGCGAAGATATTGAGCTGAAAGTGTGGCGCAGCGGACAGGAATACCGCGCGACTGTCACGGTGGGAGATTTAAACAAGATGGATTGATACTACTCTATCACCTTTCTATCACCTTGCTGACGGCCTTCCTTAAGCATTTTGCTTGTGGGAGGCCGTTTGAATGTTATCATTGATTTTCATAATCCTGCGTGTTAATATAACTAATGAAAAGGGCTGGAGATATGAAGATGACCAAAGGGCAGACGGAAGCAAAAATAAGTGAAGCCGTCAGCAAATTCGAAATCGAATTCATGGGGAGAGGGCCAAAGCAGATCAGGACGCTGATTGTGCAGGATCTCATTATTATCCGGCTAAAAGGGTTCTTGAGCCAGTCTGAGCAAAAGCTTGCCGAAAATGCGCAAGGCATAGAACTTTTGAAAAAGGTAAGGACGATGCTGTTTGAAAGCGCCAGAGCCAGCCTTGAAGAGAGCATTAATAGGATTGTTGATATGGAAGTCGTCAGTACGCACTCGGATGTAAGCACCAAAACCGGTGAGAAAATCATCGTGATGGCATTGAACGGAAACCTTGAGGAGAGATTTACTATTAAATAGATTGGAAGACTAAACGAAAGGTTATATGTTTAAACCGGTCGAATGTAGTCCAATACATGGATCTGATATGGATTCGCGTATTGGACTTTTTATTCGGGGAGAATAGACAAAGCAGGAGACAATCCCAAAACACAGGTTTGCCACAGCGACATTAGGGGTTTTAGCCTAAGACAGGCTTGCATTCTTGCATACGAAGATCGGGTCAAGTTTATTATAACCGTCTGATCGGCTTATAGAACTCTCAAATAAGCAAGGTAGCATAAACAAGACCCATATTAATATAGTTTCTTGGCGAGACCACATTATATGCTTCGGAGGAAGACCACGAATGAACCAGAAGAAGACGCGCAGGCAAATACTTGCCGAGGACCTTGTCTCTTACAGCCCCAGGCCATGGCGCGTGAATATTCCTTTTCGTGACTACAAATTCCGTGTTGAAGATTTAATACCAGCTTTCTCGGGCATGATCGGCAAAGTAGCGCTGGTAGCTGCATTTGCTTTGGCATGGACCGTGGGTCTGAACATTGCGGACCCGTCGTTTGTGGCGGAAAGTGTCCGGCTGGAAATCGTGCTGGGCAGCTTGCTAACGTTTGTTTTCTGCGCGGTTTTGAATCCTTACGCAGCGCCGCCGGGAACGCTTGCGCCTTTAATACCGATGGTTCCGCTGATGGTCAGAAGCGGCGTTCATCCGCTTGTTCTGGGGATACTGATTGGCGCTTTTGGTCTGATACTGTCGGCTTTCAGATATTTTGACAAGCTCGTGCGTATCAATGGTCAGGGAACAAAAGGCGGTATTATACTTTTGTTTGGCTTTCTGGGCATCAGCAGTTCGCTGACAAGTCTGAAAAGCTGGGCGGACAGCACCCAGACACCCGATGTTTTTGCTGTACTGATCATTGGCGGTATTGTTTTTTACATGCTTCTTGCGAGATATTCGCTCAAGTGGCTTGTGATTCCGGTTTGTGCAGCGGCAGCTGTCATTATTACCGCTGTATTCGGCCTTTTTCCTGCATTCCAAACCGGTATCGGTCTTCCGATAATTAATCCTGATCACTGGTGGACAGAGAAATGGGGTGTGGGCTGGGGCTTAACGATTAAGAATATTATGAATGCATTGCCTTTTGCACTGCTTGCCGTCGTGATGTGGCCGATTGACGCGCTGGCCGTTACCTCGATACAAGAGTGCCATTACCCCGAAAAAGCGATGCCGGTGATGAAATTGAACGCTTCATATTTGCTCGTCTCAGTTCGGAATCTGTTGGCGTCGGTTTTGGGCGGAAGCCAGATCGCCTCAGTATGGAGAAGTTTTCTGATTCCGCTCGCTGTTGTAAAGAGGCCTATCGGAGCCAGTGCACTTGTTCTTGGCATTCTGGGGATTGCATGCGGTTTTCTCGGTTATCCAATAGATGTCGCTGTATTTCCGCCGCTGCTGTGGTTGGTTCTGATATTTGGTATATATATTCCCTTGCTTGAAGTCGGGATCTCCTGCATCAAAAACATCTATTCTGCGCAGACAGCTGCTGTTTGCATCGTTGGAGGGATGGCTGTGAGCCCTGTCCTTGGCTGGATATTGTCGGTGTCCATTGAGAACTTTGGCATTATTAAAGACCCCGACTGCTGCAGAAAACTTTCCAGAAAAGACAAGACCATAACAGCCGTGCTGGTTATGACAGTTGCCACGGTTATGGTGTTTTCGTACTTATAGTGATCTCAAACGAATGACTGATCATCATACTGCAGCGCTCCCGCTATGCTTATGGCAGCAGTTCTTCTTGATTTAATCAGTAAAACAAAGATCATTATTTGATTTATTCCAAAGCGCATATCAACTAATTATTCACAGCATACTAAAGCTGGCCATACTATTATAAAATACGCAAAAACTACATAAAGAACAAAGCAAGAAAAGGGATATAAAAGCGTTGACAAGAGGTAGCGGTT
>CAZNVX010000417.1:0-3024 GCA_964576225.1 uncultured Christensenellaceae bacterium | reverse complement strand
AAATTCCTCAGACATCACCGCGTATCGGATATCAACGCACGTCATATCCGTGATGCCCAGACGGGCAAGTATGTCCCCGGCCGTGTTTTGGGCAGCCGCCGCGGTCATCGTAAAGCTTTCGGGCATCTGCACGCCCCGCAGCTCCTCCTCGCTCAGCACGCTGTAAGGGCACCTGTTAAAACCGTCAGCCGCCCAAGGATACGCGTTGATAAAAACAGCCTCGATATTGTTGGCATTAAAAAAACCATTGTTGATATAAAGATACGCGGCTTTTCCTTTCACAGCTGCCATGCCTTCAATCACGCGGGCGTGTCGGGCGCGGCGGCCAGCAGCCCCTCGTAATATGCGATAACCGACTCCAGCTTTTCCCTGTCCGCCGGGTTCTCTCCGTCCATATCCAATGCGATGGCACCGTCACGCATGCCGTAGTACCGGACCAGCCTCTCCTGTATCTCTTCCTTCGTCATGGACAGATCCACCTGATACAGCGTCTCTCCCTCCAGAAATACCTCCATCATTTTATCCGCCTCTTCTTGCGTAAACACATGCCGGCCGATGCGCACAACGGAGATGCCCGCCGCATCGGGCACGGTCACCGCTGCTTTGACGTTTACCGTCAATTCCCCTTTATAGCCATCCAGAGACGCCGAATATGTATCGGGTGCGTCCAGGCGTTCCGACAGCGATAAAGCCTGATGCGTCCCGTCTGTGGCGACAGCCTTCTCAATCATCTGCTCCAAGTCCTTTTGAATCACCACAGGCTTGTCCGGCGTCGCCTGACAGCCTGTAAGCAGCGCGACGGCCAGCATTCCTGCCCATAATTTTCTCATCCACGCTCTCAATACCCCAGCCCCCTGTCTATGATGCTGCCGTCAATGGCATTGATCGTCATAAAGCTCACCTGCTGCTCCCACGCCCGGCCGGCCTGTGTTTTTTCGGGTATACCCGCCGCTTCCAGCAAATCCCCGCCGTCCGCGGTCAGCAGCTCCTTCCAGCCGTAAAAATCCCATACCGGTATCATGATATAGTTCCGGCCGGACTGCACGCGCATCAGCGTCAGAACAATGCGGTTGATTCGGATGTCAATATGATCGACCGCGCTGAGCACCTTTGCGCCCGGGCCGTCCCCTTCGGTAATGCTCATGCTCAGCTCCTGCTCCACATAGCTGTTTTTCACAAAGGCCATCCGCGCAAAGCAGTCCATCACGTCCTCAAAGGGCAGTATGGCCGTGCTCTGTGCCAGCGTTTCCTCCAGCTCATACGGCGACGTCCATGTGATGCCCGTCACCCCGTGCTTGTCAACACGGACGGTGAGCTTTTCGTAGTTCCACGGTTCAATATAAAGCTGGTCATGGGGGCGGTTTTCTTCCGGCCCGTTATAGGTATCGGCGGAAAGGTACGACGCGTCGTAATGACACAGCACGCCGCCCACCTCGCGGGTAAACGTAAACAGGTAATGGCTGTTCTCGTCGTCGTCATACTCCCGGCCTTCCACATGCGCCAGCCGCATGCCCGCGTCATGCGCGCCGATGCCGGCCGCCGCTTCCTCCGCCAGCAAGAGCGCGCCGCTGTAGCCGACGCCGCGTATATCCTGCCCCTGCGGCACCAGCGTTTCGCCAATCCCATCTTTATACATATACAGGAAACTCATATCGGGCGTCAGCTTGGTAAACTCGACGCAGCTCTGCTGTCCTGTTTTGTCATTGAGCACGCCAAGCCGGCACAAATAACCGTCCTTTTCAAAATAGCCGTATATGCCGTCCGTGATGCCGCCGCCGAACCGGACATTCTCTTGGCTGAGCGTACGTGAGGCTTCGGGGAACGCCTCAATTTCCTGCGCCGTCAGGTATTCCTGCCGCAGATTCTTAAGGTTGTGCTCCATGCGAGACAGCATCCCGCCGTCCTCACGGTCCGGCTGCGCGGCCAGCCACGCCTTATACGCCAACACGGCCATCTCATAGGCGCTGATCTCCTCGAGCAGGCCCGTCACCGGCCTCGGCCCGTATTCCTGCGCGTTGTAGTTTGCAAAATACGCGTCGCCTATCAAATAATCCACCATCTCATCCGCTTCCTGCTGCGTGAACCGGTGCGGCGACACCTTAACAGCCGGCAGCGACAACGTTTCTGGCAGCTGCACCTCGGCGTCAATGTCAATCTTAATGGGCAGTTTTTCATGCAAAATGGTTTGGCGGACATGCGTACCGCTTTCGGGCAGGTCTGACGGCAGCGCCGCCTGCGTCTGCGCGGCGATCTTCTCTTCCAGCCAGCCGTCCCCTTTCCCGATCACCACCGGCTCATCCGGCGTGGCCTGACAGCCTGTCACAAATGACACGGCCAATACAGCCGTCAAGACGAACAACAGAATCTTCATGGTGTTCTCCTTAGTAGCCCTGGATCGGATTGATGACGCTTCCGTCGATGGCATTGACACATAAAAGTGGCATGTATGCCATATCTGCATCCGGTACGCTTGCATTCCCTTTTTCATCCGTCATGGTGATCCTTCCGTAAAAGTTCCATACCGGGATAAGCAGTCCCGTCGTAAAGGAATCCTGTTCAGCAAGGCGCTGCAACGAGAGAGCAATGCGTGTGATGTCGATGCGGACCTTATAGGTCTTGGTATATCCCGTATATCTGATCGGCAGCATCTTCTCGAACACTCCCTCAATATCAGCCCACGGAAGTATCGTTGTATTCACCGTCAGCATCTGTGTCACAGTCAGCGGGCCGGTCCAGAAGAGGTTAACAATGCCTTCATCGTCCACCGCCACGGTCATGGCCTCAAACGACCATTCCTTGCCAAAAGCCTCGCCATCGGCACGCGTTTCGCTGTCGCCATGGGTGCTCTCCACCTTCGCGCCATTCACCTGCCGCAGCAGCCTGAACACATACGCCTGTGTTTCCGGCTCGTCGCACTCATTATCCGATGTGTCATAACCACGCTGCTCAAGATACGCGATGGATTCCGGTGACAGCGGCGCTTCCTTATTCGAATACAGAGCAACCCTGTCGATGACCATGTCA
>CAZNVX010000416.1:0-3027 GCA_964576225.1 uncultured Christensenellaceae bacterium | reverse complement strand
TGGTGCCGAAGACCGGACTTGAACCGGTACGGTGTTGCCACCGCGGGATTTTAAGTCCCGTGCGTCTGCCGATTCCGCCACTTCGGCAAAAAGATGCGGACTTCTGTTATCAGAAGCCCGGTTGTTTGGAGGCGCCACCCGGATTTGAACCGGGGCATAAGGGTTTTGCAGACCCGTGCCTTACCACTTGGCTATGGCGCCATATGTCGATACTCTTGCGGCACATAGCCATCTATATGCCGATCTTATCATTTTTATCCCCCCGGCCCTGTCAGCTCGAGGGGATAAAATGGAGCGGAAGACGGGATTCGAACCCGCGACTTCGACCTTGGCAAGGTCGCACTCTACCACTGAGTCACTCCCGCAAATGCTTTTGGGTATGTCACGCAGGTTGAAGCTGGCGACCCGGAAGGGACTCGAACCCTCGACCTCTAGCGTGACAGGCTAGCGTTCTAACCATCTGAACTACCGGGCCATTATGGTGGGAGCAACAGGGCTCGAACCTGTGACCCTTTGCTTGTAAGGCAAATGCTCTCCCAGCTGAGCTATGCTCCCTCAAGCCCGGCGACAACGAGAACGCTGCGATATTGTATAATAGTCATGTGCGTGTGTCAAAATTCAAAGACCCTTGTTATTTCACAATAAATCAGAATTTCTCCCGAATAGTCTGTCAATCGCTATATTGCTGGCATTATTGCTAACGGCGTTTTTCCAGCTCGGCAATAACCTCAGACGGATTGACACCACAGTCGCATAGCATGACCAACAGATGGTACAAAAGATCGGCAGTTTCACAGCGAATCTCTTCAGCCGCGCCATTCTTGGCGGCTATGATCACTTCTGCGGCCTCTTCGCCCACTTTTTTGAGTATCTTATCGATGCCTTTGTCAAACAGATAATTGGTATATGACCCCTCTTTGGGGTTGACACTTCTGTCTTGAATGACAGCAAACAGCTCGTCAATCACGCCGTAACCGCTGGAAAAACCGCCCGAACCATACAATCGCTCAAAGAAACACGAATAACGGTCCGTATGGCATGCTGGGCCCTCCTGAGACACCAGAGCAAGCAGCGTGTCGCCGTCACAATCCAGCTTCAGTTCCCGCAGCGTCTGAAAATGCCCGGAGGTTTCTCCTTTTCGCCACAGCTTGTTTCTGCTTCTGGAATAATAGACCATGCCGCCTGTCTCAATCGTCTTCTCCAGCGCTTCGCGGTTCATGTATGCCATCATCAGCACAGCGTTGGTCCTTACATCCTGTACCACCACCGGCACCAGCCCTTTGTCATCAAACCTGATTTGTTCTATATTCATAGTCCCTCCGCTACATCCTCACCGGAATATTTTCTCGCAAGAAATACTCTTTCACATCGCGCACCGTGCATTCACCGTAATGGAAAATCGACGCAACCAGCACGGCGTCGGCACCTGCGCCAACGAGTACATCCTTGAAATGCTCCATTTTTCCGGCGCCGCCGGACGCAATGACAGGAATACGCACCATATCCGAAACAGCTTTTGTCAAGGCCAGATCGTAGCCGTCTTTTGTGCCGTCGGTATCCATGCTGGTCAGCAGTATTTCACCGGCGCCGAGACGCTCAGCCTGAGCCGCCCATTCCAGCGCATCGCGCCCCGTGTTGATCCGTCCCCCGTTCAGATAAACGTCCCAGCCGCTGCCTTCTGCGCGCGCCTTGGCATCAATGGCACACACCACACACTGACTTCCAAACTTCTCCGCAGCCTCGCTGATCAATTCAGGATTCTTCAGCGCCGCTGAGTTCACAGAAATCTTGTCCGCACCGCGGCACAGCATCTCGCGGAAGTCATTCACCGTGCGGATGCCGCCGCCCACCGTCAGCGGAATGAAGACCTCCTCCGCTGTCTTGGCCACAACCTCGCTCATGATATGGCGTTCATGCGCCGACGCGGTGATATCGAGAAAGACAAGCTCATCGGCACCAGCCTTGTTGAAAAACTTGGCCATCTCCACCGGGTCGCCTGCATCCCGGATATCCACAAAATTAATACCTTTTACAACACGCCCCGCATGCACATCCAGACAGGGCATGATTCTTTTTGTCAGCATTGAGCAGCCCCCATTTCAATGGCTTTCTTTAAATCGATAGCGCCGGTATACAGCGCTTTCCCAATAATCACGCCGCCGGCACCCGTCTCCCTGATGCTGATCACATCCTTTGGAACACTCATGCCGCCCGAGGCGATGATCTCCATTCCTGTTTCGTCCACCATGTTTTTTACCGCAGCACCGTTCGGCCCAGTCAGCATGCCGTCCCGGGCGATATCGGTGTAGATCACGGTACGGATACCCAGGCCTTTCAATCTCAGCGCCAGCCGAACGGGATCCTCCCCCGTATCCGATGCCCAGCCGCGCGTGGCCACACGCCCCTCCTTCGCATCGATGCCCGCCACAATTCTTCCGGGGTATTTTGCAGCCGCTTCCTCGACAAGCGCCGGGTTCTCGATCGCCGCTGTGCCAATAATCACGCGCTGTATACCAGCTGCAAGCCGCTCTTCAATATCCGCAAGCACCCGAACGCCGCCGCCAAGCTGCATTGGGATCGTTATGGCAGAGAGTATGCGCGCCACAGTATTTCGATTGCAGAATTCACCCGCAAACGCGGCGTCCAAATCGACAACATGCAGGTACTCTGCCCCCTGCCGCTGCCATTCAGCCGCCATCGCCGCAGGATCACCGTATTCGGTGGCCTGGTTCATATCGCCCATTTTGAGGCGGACGCAAACGCCATTCTTTAAGTCTATTGCCGGATATACGATCATGACATCCCTCCGAACCGCCGCAGCATGGCCAGCCCGACATCGCCGCTTTTCTCAGGATGGAACTGAAGCCCGAACACATTGTCTTTGCCGACAGCAGCGGTAAACCGGAGGCCGTAGTCGGCTTCGGCAATGATGTAATCGTCAGGCACGTCGGCAGCGTAATACGAATGCACAAAATACACGTACTGATCGTCTCCCGAATCAAACAGAGTATTCTGACGCGAAATCAG
>CAZNVX010000415.1:0-3033 GCA_964576225.1 uncultured Christensenellaceae bacterium | reverse complement strand
CAATAATTGGAGGAGACACTATGCAGAACGTCATCGTGGTGACATCGGGAAAAGGCGGTGTGGGCAAAACGACCACCGTTGCCAATCTGGGATCAGGGCTTGCGCAGACGGGCAGACGGGTTGTCCTGGTTGATACGGACATCGGGCTGAGGAATCTGGATGTGGTGCTCGGCCTTGAAAACCGCATCGTCTACGATCTCGTCGATGTCGTGGAAGGCACATGCCGGATCAAACAGGCGCTGATCAAGGATAAACGCTATGATGGGCTGTTTTTACTGCCCGCTGCTCAAACGCGGGATAAAATGTCGGTGAACCCCGAGCAGATGGTGAAGCTGGTGGCCGAGCTCGAGGCCGATTTCGATTATATATTGATCGACTGTCCGGCCGGTATTGAGCAGGGGTTTAAAAATGCGGTCGCCGGCGCCAAGTCGGCCATCGTGGTGACGGTGCCCGAGGTGTCCGCTGTGCGCGATGCCGACAGGATCATCGGGCTGCTGTCCGCCGCGGGGATTGACGATGCCCGTTTGCTGGTCAACAGGATGCGTCCGGATATGGTGAGGCGCGGCGATATGCTGGGGCTTGATGATACGCTGGATATACTGGGCATCGACCTGATCGGCGTGGTTCCCGAAGACGAGAAGATTATACGCTCGTCAAACATGGGCGAACCCATTGTGATGACGGACAAAGCCCCGGCCGGCCGAGCATATCGCAATATCGTGCGGCGGATTCTGGGTGAAAACGTGCCGCTGATGGACCTTGAAGACGAAGGTGGTTTGGGATCAAAGCTTAGAAGGCTGTTCGGAGGCAGATAGGGGAGGTTACTATGGCATTCGGCAAGAGACACAGTTCCAGCAATGTGGCGAAAGAACGGTTAAAGCTCGTGCTGATTCACGACCGTGCAGGAACGTCTCCTTCCAGCAACATCATGGAAATGCTTCGCAAGGATATCTTCGGGGTCATTTCAAAGTATTTTGAGGTGGTGGAAGCAGATTTTGACGTGGAAATCAAAAACACCTCGGATATGCACAGCGGCGGCGCCACACGGCTGACTGCCAATATTCCCATCCGGAGCATCAAGAACCTGGGGCGAAACAGGTATTAACCCTTATTCGGGCCGGTACATATCGACGAGCGCATCCACCCAGGCCCGGCTTGGCCCTTCAATAATGGAAAACGGCGCATAGCTTTCCGTGGCGCCCTGTTCAAAGAGCAGTATCTTGACCCCTTCCCGGGTCTGCCCGCCAATCACCTGCAGGTAAAACAGCGCATAAGGCACAAACCCATCCTTGTAAATAATCAGTGTGATTTCTCCCCATGGCTTTTCCAGTATCGCATCATACCGTTTATCCCGTATCACAGGCACGTCGATGGTTTCCGTCATGCCCTTGCTGTCTGTTTGATATACCTTTCCCGTCTCCAGTACAACCACCGAAGCGTCTGCGATGGGCGATTCGGTATAGCCCTCGAGCACGCGCACCGTGAGTTTGGCAGTGGCGGCGCCCGACGCTGAAAAAACAGAAACGGAAGTCGGCGCAAGCGTAAAGGCCAGAACAACCGCGGCGATTAATAGCAGCAGACAAATGCCGGCGGCGGCGGCGAGCGTATGCCGATCCTTGGGTTTTTGCATGATCTTTCACCTCAACGATATGTATATGCGAAACCGGGCGGTAAAATATCCGGCAAAATAAGCTTGGCACAAGCGGCAGAAAAAGGATATAATAACGTCAGAAGTGTCAGAAGGAGAATAAGGAATGAACCGGCTGATTTTTGATTTTAATAATATGATGGAGAAGGCGACGGGCGGCTGCGGCTTTTCTGAGGCGGAGCTTGACCATTCGCGTGATATGATGGACGCCGCCATCTGTGCGTTGGGCAGTAAGGCGCTGGGGTTCAGGACATTGCCTGACGCGCAGGCGCATTTGCTGGATGATCTTCTCGCCACGGCGCAGGACATTCGGGTGAGCTTTGACAATTTTGTGGTGCTTGGCATCGGCGGCTCGGCGCTGGGGCCTATTGCTGTGCATCAGGCGCTGAGCGCCGGCGATGATCCGGTGAGGCTCTATGTAGAGGATAATGTGGATCCCGTTCGTCTGGGGCGTGTGTTTGGGAGCCTTGACCTGCAAAGAACGATGTTCAACGTGGTGACCAAGTCGGGCAAAACCTCCGAAACGATGGCCCAGCTGATGTATGTGGCCGGGGCGCTCAAGCAAGCGGGGCTGCCGTTGTCCGGCCATGTGATTGCGACCACGGATGCGAAAAACGGGGACCTTGCCCGTATTGCCAAGACGGAAGGGCTAAAAACGTTTGTGATCCCTGCGGACGTGGGCGGACGGTTTTCCGAGCTGACGCCGGTGGGGCTGCTGCCTGCGGCGGTGTGCGGCTTCGACATCCGCGCGATGCTTGACGGGGCGGCGTATATGGACGAGGTATGCATGCGCGGAGAAAACAACCCCGCGGCGATGTTTGCGCTTCTGCACGTGCTGGGCATGCGCAAGGGTTTGAACATCAGCGTGATGCTGCCGTATGCCGACAGCTTAAAGTACATGTCGGACTGGTATGCGCAGCTTTGGGCAGAGTCCCTGGGCAAAAAGTATGGGCGGGACGGCCGGGAGGTTTACGCCGGGCAAACCCCCGTAAAAGCGCTGGGTGTGACAGATCAGCACTCACAGATACAGCTTTACACCGAGGGGCCGTTCGATAAGATCGTGACGTTTCTCAAGGTGGAAAAACCAAGCACCGACCTGACAATACCGGCAGCGTTTGATTATATTGAAGACCTGCAATTCCTCGCCGGAAAGACGTTTGGGCAGCTGCTGGAGGCGGAGCGCAGCGCGACGGAGTATGCGCTGTGCAAGGCGGGGCGGCTCAACATGACGATCACGCTGCCCGAGGTGTCGGCATACACAGTGGGGGCGCTCCTGCATTTCTTCGAGATGGCGACGGCCTATGCGGGCGAGATGCTGGATATCAACGCGTTTGACCAGCCGGGCGTGGAGGAGGGCAAGCAGGCCACGTTTGCGCTGATGGGAA
>CAZNVX010000414.1:0-3046 GCA_964576225.1 uncultured Christensenellaceae bacterium | reverse complement strand
AGGCGTTGGTGCAGCTGCCGATGCACACCTGATCCACGCGGACGGGGCCGATCTCGCGGACGGATTTGACGTTGTCCGGGCTGTGCGGCATCGCGGCCAGCGGCTCAAGCGCCGCAAGGTCGATGGTGATCGTTTCGTCGTAGACGGCGTCCGCATCGGCGGAGAGGGGCGTAAAATCAGCCTCGCGCCCCTGCGCCGCAAGGAACGCGCGCGTGACGTCATCGCTCGGGAACACCGATGTGGTGGCGCCCAGCTCGGCGCCCATATTGGTGATGGTGGCCCGTTCGGGCACCGACAGCGTTAAAACGCCCGCCCCGAAGTATTCAATAATTCGGCCGACGCCGCCTTTGACGCCAAGCCGGCGCAACACCTCGAGTATCACGTCTTTGGCGGAAACGCCGAACGACAGCTTTCCTGTCAGCTCCACCCCGAGAATTTTGGGCATCGGGATGTAATAAGCGCCGCCCGCCATGGCCACGGCCACATCCAGCCCGCCTGCGCCAATCGCGATCATGCCGATGCCGCCGCCTGTGGGGGTGTGGCTGTCGGACCCGAGCAGCGTGGCGCCCGGCACGCCGAAACGCTCCAGATTGACCTGATGGCAGATGCCGTTGCCCGGCCGGCTGCAATACACGCCGTGCTTTTTGGCGACAGTTTCGATGTATTTATGGTCATCCGCGTTTTCGAACCCGGACTGAAGCATGTTGTGGTCAATATACGCCACTGATTTTTTGGTTTTGACGCGCGGCACGCCCATTGCCTCATATTGCAGATAAGCCATGGTACCCGTTGAATCCTGCGTCAGCGTGTAGTCTATTTTGACGGCGATCTCTTCGCCGGTTTTCATCATGCCCGAGACAAGATGCGCTTTTAATATTTTTTCCGCCAGTGTGTTGCTCACAAAAAACCCTCCATAATGATGTCGTTATCCGATTTTACCATTCAGCCATAAAAAAAATCAACTTGAATGCGAAAAAAGACTGCGCAATCAAGCTGATTCTATGATAATACCCGAATTTACTGAGCCATTTGCCGGCCCAGAAACATGGCTGCCGACTCCGCGGCCTTTTGCTCGGCATCGCCAATCACGCCCCCGCGTGACACAACGGCCACCGCGCCGATGGGCTGTCCCTCCATCGTGATAGGGGCAACGATTTGAGCGCTGGTGAGAGACGCGTCTTCTCCGCTGACCAGCGGAACCGTGGTCGGGCCGTCTTTTTTCTGCACCGTCCGCGCGTTGATGATCTCTTCGAGAGCGCTGCTGACCGGCCGTTCATAATAATCGCGCTTGTGCTCGCCGCTGGCAGCCAATATGGTGTCGCGGTCGGAAATGACTGCGGTTAAACCGAGTGTGGCGGACAGAGCCTCAGCGAAATCCTGCGCGAATGTCGCCAGCTCGCCAATGGGCGAGTATTTCTTGAGAATGATGCCGCCCTCTCGATCCGTATATATCTCGAGCGGGTCACCCTCACGAATCCGGAGTGTCCGTCGTATTTCCTTTGGTATCACAATTCTGCCAAGCTCGTCGATGCGTCTGACGATACCAGTCGCTTTCATATGTCGTCCTCCTTCAATTTCATGACTGCTTTTGCTGTTATTGTTTGTTAGAATGGTCAAATTATGCGCGTAAGGAAAATCAAAACCATTCCGAATCAAAAAAGGCGGGGTGCTCCGGTCCGCCCCGCCTTTATCACGCCTGCATAATGCCGGTTATTTTGCCCGTTTGAAGCAAAGGAACCAGTCGAGACAATACATGTCGTCGGACGAGGTCTCCATCCTCTCCTGGGCCACGCCGCACGAACCGGCCGGCGGCACGATCACATCATCGCCCGGCTGCCAGTTTGCCGGTGTTGCTATGCCTTCGGCATCCGCTTTTTGCAGCGCCAGTATGATGCGCTTGATCTCGTCGAAATTGCGGCCGGTGGACGAGGGATAATAGAGTATGCAGCGCACGACGGCGTTCGGATCGATGATAAAAACGGCGCGCACCGCCATGGTGTCAGATGAACCCGGCTGAATCATGCCGTATTTTTTGGCAACATCCATTTTTATGTCTTCGATCAGCGGAAACTTAACCTCGACATTTTTCATGCCCTTGTATTCTATTTTTTCCTTGATGGTGCGAAGCCATGCGATGTGGGCAAAAAGGCTGTCGACCGAGAGGCCGATCAGCTCGGTATTCAGCGATTTGAAAGCCTCGGCCATGGTGGCGAATGTCATGAATTCGGTGGTGCAGACGGGCGTAAAATCGGCCGGGTGGCTGAACAAAATCACCCATTTTCCCTCGTAATCCTGCGGGAAGTTGATTTCCCCCTGAGTCGTTTTGGCTTTAAAGGCCGGCGCTTTGTCTCCGATGAGCGGCAGGTTGACACAAATGTTTTCTTCCATGTTCAATACTCCTTTCAAATTTTCTTGAATTCGGCGTTTGTCACGTTGATAATAATATAGAGCAAAAGAGCCCGCGCTTTGCGTGACTTTGTTACCGATAACGAAAATTATTCGGAATATTTATGAATAACGAGAACCTGTCAGTCCTGCTTTTCTGTCGTATCCGCTGGTTTTTCTTCAGCGCCGGATTTCGGTTTTGGCTTTTCAGCGTAAAAGGACGTGACAAAGGCGGTGACCAGCAGCACCAGCGCGGGGATGGCAAACGGCAAGCCGTTATTGACCGGGCATACGCCGGGCGGGAGCCCTGCCCGTGAGCTGAACACCAGATACAATGTGACAACAGCCAGAGCCGCCCCCAGACCGAAGGATATATTGGATATATACTTGAATAATTTTTTCCTGTTCATGAATCCTCCCACATGCATACCTTTTGTGATGGTATATGCGTTTTCATTATAGCAATATCACGCGTGTCTCTCAAGCTGCAAATCGGAAAACGAATGCACGCGGCAGAAAATAAATTCTTGCTGCAAAAGGCTGGTCAACCGGATAAAGAAAGTGTTAGAATGAAAAAAATGCGTTGGAGGTTTATTAAATGAGCAGCAATGAATGCAGCGGCAAAATCACCGGCCTTGGGCATATCGGGGTGTTTGTCAAA
>CAZNVX010000413.1:0-3052 GCA_964576225.1 uncultured Christensenellaceae bacterium | reverse complement strand
CGAGTCGTCTGCTCAATCTCGGTCTGTATCATATCAGGCGCACAGCCCGCAGCCAGCATCATACCCAGCATTGCTATGCATATCGCAACACACTTCATCGTTTTTGCCTCCAAAGTATGTGACGCCCTGGCCTGCTGAATTGTTCCTTTATTTTGTAAACAATAATTAGAAGGGTATCCGGTTCTGCTCGCCGTTCTGCTTGAACCCATTAAAAAAGAGACGCTTGCTGCAGCATCTCCTTCATGAAGAACCGGACGCTTAGGCGGCATCGGCCAGCCCCGTCTGTCCAGTCAGCACATCCCGCGTCAAAATATCCATAAATAGCTGCGGCTCCTCAAACATCGGACTGTGAGCGGACTGTGCAAATGTGTAGAACCCCTTAACAGGCGCCTTCAATAACCCAAAATACGCTTTTGACAAATCATAGCTGACTGTATAATCATAAGCTCCGCATAAAAAGTATGCGGGTATGTCCAGTTTCGGCACGGCGTTTGCCATTTTTGTGGTAAACAGCTGATTGATCAGCCCCGTTTCACTTCTTAAAAACGTCTTGGCGCGCCACACGTTGATCTTCTCTCCCAATGTGTAAGCCCGGCATGTCATCACCGGCAGAAAAACACCGGTGACCACCGAATTCATGTCGTGCATCGTGCCCACCCCCAGCTGATGCATCGCTTTGTCGCGCAGCATCGACTTGAAATACGGGATCAGTGCCGTATCCGTCTGCTCACTGAGCAGGTTCCATGATGACAACTGCCTGACCATGCTTGCATCACCCGCCGCACGATATCTCTCCAGCATGTACGCATACGCCTGCCGTTCGGATTCGGCCGCGTCCGCCATCTGCGCCACACCGATATAGGCATGATACAGCTCGGGCGCCTTCGCCGCCGCCTGTATGCCAAGGAATGTGCCCCAGGAGTGCGCCATCAGATATATCTTATCCTGCCCGAAACGCGCGCGCAGATAATTGGTCACGTCGATCGTATCGGAAACCAGCTGTTCGGCGGTGATACCGTCTCCCGTCATGCCGGTGTGGTGTGAAAGGCCAGCGCCCCGCTGCTCCCAATAGCATACTGTGAAGCGATCCTCCAGCCCTGTATCATACGTTTCCGCGAGAAAGTATTCCGGCATGCCGGGGCCGCCATGCACAAACAGCATCACCGGGTTGTCAGCGCTTTTGCCTTTGATGAACATCCCCTGTTCAATGCCGCCGATGCTGACCCATATCTTTTCCGAAAGGCTGCCCGCCACCGGCTCGCCGTCAGTGCCCGTATAGGGCTTACCCCGCCCGGGGCTCATTACCAACAGGGCCGCAGTCAACACGGCCACACAGCCCAGCAGGGCTCCCACAACAATCGGCATGATTTTTACCGTCCTTCTGATAACTGATTTTCCGGCATAACGCCGGCGCTTGTTCGCATCCATCTATTTCTCCTTGTTCCATATAATATCTTCAATTTTTGACTCCCAGTCTTTATCATACCGGACGTTTTTCATGGTCGCGATGGATGCAAGGCCATGCACAGTGGCCCACAGCGAAATGATCATATCCTCGAGCCTTTGCCGGGGCAGACCCCCAAATATCCGCAGCACGATGGATTTGACAAGCTCATACGGCGGAAAGTTATCCGTTCCGTCGGCATCAAGCGATAGGTTGACCGTCATATACGGCTGCGAGAACAAAAAGGCGAAATACTGCGGGTTCCGGATGAAGAACATCACGTAGCTCTTGCCCATTTCAACAAGCACACGCGGGTCATTCGGGTCATCAACGGCCGCCATGGCACCTCTCAGCTGCCTCATGAACTGCTCAGTGACATAATCCTGCATTGCCGCAAGCAGTTCTTCTTTGTTCTGGAAATGGCTGTAGGGCGCAGTCTGGCTCACGCCGCACCGGGCGCACACCCTGCGCAGCGAAAACGATTCCGCACCTTCATGGTTGATCAGCTCAATTCCCGCTTCAATCAGCGTGCTGCGCAGATTCCCATGATGATAAGGCTTGCTGCCGCTCATAGGTTTACCTCCTCTCCACTTATCTTAACGCTGTTAAGATAACACGCCATCTTAACGATGTCAAGATTATTTTATAAAAATTTCGCTTCAAGATTGGAAGCGCGCCAGCTTATTCAATACCATGCTGGCCGTGGGCTTCTTTCTGTCTGAGCATCCTTTTCGCTATGTAAAGGCTCCCGTTTGAGGCGATCCCCGCATAGAACACATCGTTCAGTTCGGTGATGCCGTGCGTTTCCAGTTCACGCCTTAGCCAGGCCTCCGTCATGTTGGTGGCGTTCAAATTCTCCTCCAGTATGCGCCCGTCCACCACAACGTCCTTGGTCAGGCCGCCTTCGCAGGGTTTTATCTGCATATCCTTTGGGGTTAAAGGCTTGTTTTCAGCCTTTGGCAGCACAGACAGTGTCCCTGAGTTTTCCAGAACCGCATAATGCACCTCGGCGATGTTGAATATATTCTTGTATCTGAGCATCGACTGAAGCTGCCCGAGCGTGATGCGCCCCTTGCGCATGTTCACGTCCAGAATCCTTCCGTCTTGGATCACCACCAGCGGCTCTGAATTGATCAGCTTACGTGCCCGGAAGCTTTTGATATGCAGCACGTCTATCAGCAAGCCCAGAAGGCCGATGGTGATCAGAACGGTGATGCCGTTGTGAAACGTGTTAAGCTGACCGATACCGATATTGGCTGCTACGGATCCAAACGTAATGACAATGGCAAAGTCAAAGTAGGTCATTTGGGAAAGCGCCTTTCGGCCCAGCACACGTGTCAACGTGATCAAAAGCAGCACGGAAATGACCGACCGGACAACCGCCCAGAGTATATCGGTCAATATGTCGGCCAGCATACCCTTCACCCTCCTTTGTTATCAGGCCAGTCTCCGCTGGCAAAATAGTCCCGTACCGTCTCTTCGCAGGTCGATACGTTCAGGCTGCCGTTCATATCCACCGTCGCAAAAAATACCTGCTCCAGCCGCTCAACACCCTGGCCTTTGAGCATGTCGCGCAAAGCCTGCTCACCAAGCTTCACCGCCTCTAAA
>CAZNVX010000412.1:0-3060 GCA_964576225.1 uncultured Christensenellaceae bacterium | reverse complement strand
GCACGTCGATGGCATTGATGGTAGCCAGCGGCGGAATTGCAATGGCTGTAATCCCCGCTCTGCTTGGCTTGATGTCCGAAAACTTCGGTGTGTTTATATCCCAGATACTCCCGGCGTTCTTCTTTGTGATCATCCTTATTGTTTACTGTTTTGTGGCCCGGCCTGAAAAGACCTGATGGGTGTTGTTGCGCAGCCTGTGTAAATCGAGTGCTGCGGGGCGGCAAAAGGCCAATGTAATGGATTCGTGAGGACAAGTGTCGGCACAGTTGGCACAGAGAATACACTCGGTTTGATACATCGCCTGACGCTGCACCATGTCGCGCACGGGCAGGCTCATGGGGCAGGCACGTGTGCAGGCGCCGCAGCTGGTGCATTTATGGGCATCGGCGCGCAGACGAAGACGCGGCATGTGCAGCTTTTCCGTGAGCGCACTGCCAATCACCATGAACGGTGCCATCCAGCACAGGCAGTGGCAGAAGGACCGCTTGCCGAGCGTGAACGACAGCACCACAATGAGCGTCACCACAAAGAAATAGATCATATAGCCGTAGACAGATGAGGCCGAGATGCCGCCATCCGTCAGAAAGATCATATCTATCTGACGAACACCGCCTGCCGAAACAAACCCCAGCACAATCGCGGCCAGCCATGGTATCCATATAACGTATTTGATGATATTCTGGCGCCGGCCTGTGGGTTTGCCGGATATACCGGCGCATACCTCCATAAGACCGCCGGGCGGACAGACCCAGCCGCAGTATGCCCGGCCCAGCAGCAAAGACGACACGAACATCCCCGCGAAAACGATGCCGCTGCCAGCCAGCACACCTGCAAAGCCGCCCAGTATCACCAGATACGGCGACAGGTAGTTCAGCACCACCGGAAAAAGCAGCAGGGAGATTAAAAGCAGTATTCTGCGGATTCTCTGACGTTTCTTCATAAATCTCACTCCTTTCGGTCTCCGGCCTCGCTGCCCTTTAGCAGCATAGCGGCCTCGTCCGCCCACCTGATATACGCATCATAAATATACTCTCCGAAAAGCACCGTGATGTAATAATTCAAATGATCCGGATTGTCGTGAAGCAAACCGCCCAACTCTGATTTGAACAGTGACATGATGCCCAGCTTTTGCTGATAACGCGACCGGAATGCGTCGATGCGCTGCAGAGTCGATTCTATCGGAAGCCGGGCGCCGAAAAAGAGCTTCAGCAATATCTCGTAACGGGTATACTCTTTTTCTGCGGGAAGCAGCAGCCATTCGTGAAGGCTCTGGCGGCCCGCTTCTGTGATGGTGTAGACATGCTTTTGAGGCCCCCCGGAGGAAACGATGCCTGACATGAAGATCATTCCGTCGCTCAAGAGCTCGGCAAGCGCGGGATAAATCTGCGAGTAGCCGACATTCCAGAAATGGCTGACGGATGTCTCGATTCTTTTTTTCATGTCGTAACCGCTCAGGCTCTCATGACTGAGCAGCCCAAGAATGATGTATCGAGTGGTATTGACCTTTGCCATGGCGGCACCTTTGTATTATGATGCATCAACTATATCATTGTGATATAGTTGATGTCAACAAACAGATGGCACTGATTACGGCAAAACAAAATTAAATGAAGGGAGGCAGAGAAGAGCCTGGCTGTCATTTCAAAGAAAGTAAACAATGCGAGGAAAGCAGAGGCTGATGCCCCGGAGGCTACCTTTTTCCGACGATGCTCTCGTAATCAAAAAGCTCGTCCATGTCAGTGAGCTCGTTGACCATGAACGCGCGGATGTATTCCTTGTCCCGTGTGATGGAGTGGATGTAGTAACCGTTTTTCAGATAGAAGGCAACGGCGGCGCGCATACGGCTGGCTGTGTGCAGCGTGATGGCGCGCATGCCAAGCGCGGCACATTCGCGGCGGACCTTTTCAAGAAGCAGCCCGCCGATGCCCAGCGACTGGTATTCGGGATCGATTGCGAGACGCGAAAGATACGCAATGCCGTCGCGCAGCACCTCAAACCGAACAGCACCGGCCACAGCGCCGTCCACTTCGCAAAGATAAACATGTTTGTTCTTGATATCAAAGAGTATTTGCGCGTCTGTCTCGTGAAGCGCAGCCACGTTGTCTTCTTTGCGGATCTCTTTTGCGTAACCCTTAAAAGCTTTGCGCGTCACGCTCTTAACTGAAGTCAAATCAGGTTCAGCTGCTTTTTTAAACAAAATGCTTTCCATCATTTTGAGTTGTCCTTCAGCAACATTGCCATCACGGCCTTTTGTGCATGGAGCCGGTTTTCGGCCTCATCCCACACCACACTGTTCGGGCCGTCGATGATGCCGGGTGTCACCTCTTCGCCGCGGTGGGCCGGCAGGCAGTGCAGGAAAATATAATCCTTTTTGCACAGCGCCGTCAGTTCGGCATTGACCTGATAAGGCGTGAAATGTTTGTATTTGTCCTGCGCGCCGGATTCCTGACCCATGCTGGCCCAGACATCGGTGTAAACCGCATCGGCGTTCTCGGCGGCCTCCTTCGGGTCGTGGGTGATATTGATTTTGGATCCGCTTTGCTCCGCAGCTTTCATGGCGTCGGCCAGGACGCCTGTGTCGGGCTCAAAACCCTTTGGGCATGCCACCGTGATATCCAGCCCCAGCTTTCCGCAGCCGACGAGAAGGGAATTGGCCACATTGTTTCCGTCCCCGATGAAAGCCACTTTGCCGGAGAAACACCCCTTGTGTTCATAAAAAGTCATCAGATCAGCCAGTATCTGGCAGGGGTGCAGCAGATCGGTCAGGCCGTTGATCACAGGTATCGTACCGTATTTGGCGAGGTCATCCACATCGCTCTGAGCAAATGTGCGGATCATAATACCGTCCACCATGCGCGACAGAACCTTGGCTGTATCCGAAATGGGTTCACCACGGCCCAGCTGTATATCATTGCTGCTCAAAAACTGCGCCGTACCGCCCAACTGGTAGATACCGGCTTCAAAGGATACCCGTGTGCGCGTGGAGCTTTTTGTGAATATCATCGCCAGTATTTTACCGGCCAGCAGCGGTGGGCGAAGACCCTCCTTGAGCTGCTTTTT